>CAIZGT010000186.1 GCA_903932545.1 uncultured Rhodospirillales bacterium | reverse complement strand
TATGGGGAGAGCAAATACATGATCGAACGCGCGCTGCGTTGGGCCGACACCTGCCACGGTATGCGCTCGGCCTGCCTGCGCTATTTTAACGCCGCCGGAGCCTGCCCGACCGGACGGATTGGGGAAGATCACGATCCGGAAACCCACCTCATTCCGCTGGTGATCGACGCGGCCTTGGGGCGCAGGGAAAAATTGACGGTGTTTGGCCAGGATTGTCCAACGCCAGACGGCACCTGTGTGCGCGACTATGTGCATGTGAGCGATCTGGCACAGGCGCATCTATGCGCTTTGAAACAATTGGATAAAGCCAGTGTCACCTACAATCTCGGCACTGGTGCCGGGTTCTCGGTGAAGCAGGTGATCAGTGCGGTGGAAGAAGTCTCGCGTCGCACCGTGCCGTTCAAACTGGGCGGTCGCCGCGCCGGTGATCCGCCAACTTTGGTGGCAGCATCGCAGATGATCCGCAGTGAAGCAGGCTGGGCGCCGCGCTTCACCGATCTGCACAGCATCGTCAAAACCGCATATGAGTGGCGTTTGGCGCATCCGTATGGCTATGACGATAAAATCGACCCGAAGATTGCGCGTCTGTCTGCGGGCATGCCGCTGCATGCGGAACTTATCGCCTCAGAATGGCGCAAGCCGCGTTTGGGTGAACGCGCTGCCACGCGATTTTAAGTGTAAAAATTTCGCTGAAATCTGAAATGGGCGTCAAAAATTTTTAATCAGAAAAATGAGAGAAAAATGTTATTTTGATAATCTAATTGCCGCAGACGAAAATTACTGCAATTTTAACGGGTCCGTTAAGCCGTAATTTTTGTGCAGCCGAAAGCTTCGATATCATGTCAAAAAAACATGAATACGTAGAAGTGCATGATTGCAATGAATTGGACAATATTGCTGTGGATAACGCAATATTACATATTCCGGTCATTTCTACATCTTGCCAGCCACTGCTGGTGGTGGGTTTGGGGGTATCTGAGGGTGGATTGGCGGCAATCAAAACCGTCTTCAACGGCGTGCACGCGGATAGTGGCATGGCGTTTGTGCTGGTGCAGCAACCTAGACCACACACCGAGAGTTCGCTTGCCACACTGGTCGCTGACTGGACCGCGATGCAGGTGTTGGTTGCCGCGGACGGCATGGCGGTGCAGGGCAACGCTGTGTACGTCATTCCACCCGATGCGGTTTTGACCATCGAGGCGGGCGTTCTGCACGTTGCAAGCCCCGCGAAAGCGCCGGAACGTCGAACTCCATTCACGATTTTTCTGATATCGCTGGCGATTGATCAGCGCGAGAACGCGGTTGGGATTATCCTACCCGGTTTCGGAAGTGACGGGGCGGACGGCATCGCCGCGATCAAAGAACATGGCGGGCTCACATTGCGCCAAGCTGCATATGACCGTCACGCCAAAAGCGGAAGACCGCAGAGCGCGACCGTCATCGGGTTGGAGGATGACAGTCTCCCGGCGGAGGAAATGCCCGCTGCGCTGCTGAACTATCAACAGCACCGCAGCATTTTTGCGCCACCTTTGGTTGGGAAACGCATCGCGACCGATTTGCCATCATTTCTGCCCGCGATCTGCGAAGCGCTGAACACGCGCACCGGCCACGACTTCAGCCTCCACAAAATCGGCACGCTGATGCGGCGCGTGCAACGAAGGATGCAAGCGTTGCAGGTGGCGGACGTGCCAACCTACATCGATAAACTCCGCACTCTCCCCAACGAAGCGGACGCGCTGTTTCGCGACCTGCTTGTCAGCGTGACTGGATTTTTCCGGGATCCGGATGCATTTGCAGCCCTAGCGCAAACTGTCCTGGCGCCGCTGATCGGCAAAACCGTCACCACTGAACCCATCCGGATCTGGGTGGCCGCATGCGCCACGGGTGAGGAAGCATATTCGATCGCCATCCTGTTGCTGGAACTAATGGAGAGCACCGGCCATCATCACCCGGTTCAGATTTTCGCGACCGACATAGATGATCGCGCCATCAGCGTGGCACGCGCAGGCCGATATTCGACCTCAATTGCCAACGTGGTGTCACAGGCACGGCTGGATCGATATTTCACCAAGGACCATGATCGCTATCAGGTCTGCAAAGCCGTTCGTGAAATATGCGTCTTTTCAGTGCACAATATTATCAAAGACCCGCCCTTCTCCCGGCTTGACGTGATCACCTGCCGCAATCTGCTGATCTACCTGCAACCCAGTCTGCAGGAGCATGTGTTCACCCTTTTTCACTACGCCCTACGCCAAAATGGGCACTTGATGTTGGGGCAGGTTGAGAGTGTGCCAACGCAATCACTGCTGTTCGCCACGGCGGACAAGCATTCTAGCATCTTCACACGGCGCAATGCGGCCGCTCGTTTCCCAACTTTTCTGCTCGCCGCGCCTCACGAGCAAAGACGCGCCTCGCTGGCTCGGCCGACGGACGGGTTGCCTGAGGCGGTCGGTGCCACGTTGGCAATCGCAACGCTGCCGCCCACGCCACCGGATCCCGCCCCCGCAGCCGACGATCTCTCTGGACAGGCAAAGTTTGAAAAGCTGCTTCTGCTGACGCAGGAGCGGTTGCGCGCCGTGTCTGACGAGTTGGAGGCCGCCAACCACGAGTTGGAAACCTCCCAACAGGAATACCTCGCGGTGAACGAGGAATTGCAATCAGCCAATGAAGAGTTGGAAACCTCCAAATCAGAGCTTCAATCCCTCAATGAGGCACTGCAAACCACCAACGCGGCGCTCAACCAGCGCAATGACGATCTTATGCGCTCCAGCGGCGACCTGAATAATCTGTTCGACAGCACCTCGATTGCCACCTTGTTCTTGGACAGCGCATTGAATATCCGCCGCTTCACCCCGCAACTGCTGGATATCTTCAATCTGCGCGACGGCGATGAGGGGCGGCCGATCAGCGATATCGTCACCAGCCTCACACACGCAAACCTGACCAAAGATGTGCAGCTTGTGTTGAGCACCCGAAAATCGGTCGAGCGTGAGGTGACGGCGGTGAGCGGGGTGACGTATCTGATGCAGGTTCGTCCCTACCGCGAACTCAACAATGCGGTGAATGGTGCCGTTCTGACGTTTGTCGATATTTCCGCGCGCAAGCAGCACGAATACGCTCGGTCTCACTTGGCCGCCATTGTTGAATCGTCGCAAGACGGGATCATTAGCCACGAGTTGAGCGGGATTATCACCAGTTGGAACGCCGGGGCCGAGCTTTTGTTTGGTTTCACCGCCACCGAAGCCATTGGCCAGATGATAAGCAATCTACTGCACGACCCACAGCCCGAGCGCGCGCAGATAAACAGCGCCAGACTGACGAATAATCAGCCGGTCGCACGCTACGAAACCGAACTGATGACGAAATCGGGGCATGCCTTGGAGGTCTCTATCACCATCTCCCCGGTGCGGGAGGACGATGGCCGGATTGTGGGAGCATCGGTGGTGGCGCGAGATATCAGCGAGCGCAAGGCCGCGGATCGCAAGGCTGAGCTTTTGCTCGGTGAATTGGATCACCGCGTGAAAAACACGCTTGCTGTGGTGTCGGCGGTGGTGTCGCAAACATTGGCCAGCGGTCTGAGCCCGGAGGCCTTCTCTGTGGAAATTGAAGGCCGCATTCGCGCGGTGGCCAAGGCCCACAGCCTCCTCACGAATGCCGGGAGCGGCACATTGTCTCTGCGCGATGTGATTGAAACCGAGCTCGCCCCCTATGACCGCAACCCCGGCAACATCGTGGTGAGTGGTCCGGATGTGGATATGACGCCCAAAGCCGGGCTCGCCTTAGCGATGGCGATCCATGAGTTGACCAGCAACGCGGCCAAATACGGCGCGCTCTCCACGCAGCAGGGCCATCTGGCGGTGATTTCGTCGTTATCTTCTGGGCCAAATGGCATAACGCTCCACCTGGACTGGACAGAAGCGCAAGGCCCGACGGTTTTTGCCCCCACCCGGCGCGGCTTCGGCACGTCGCTGATCGAACGCGCCTTGGCCTATGAGCTGGATGCCAAGGTCACGCGCTCCTTTGCCGCGTCGGGCATGGTCTGCGAAGTTTTGATCCCCCTCACCGAGGAAGTCGGCCATGTGCAGCCCTGCCCGGTCAGCTGAAATGGACATGCTATGAATATCCAAGTTTTCCGTCGGCGCATTTTGGTGGTGGAGGATGAAGCCTCGATTGCGATCATGATGGAGCATTGCCTTGAGATCCTCGGCTATGCCGTGTTGGGTCCGGTGAGCAAGCTGAGCACGGCCATGCAAATGGCCGCTGCCGAGGAATTCGACGCGGCGCTGCTCGATGTGACGATCCGTGGCGGCGATGTGTTTCCGGTCGCTGAGATCCTGCGCCAACGCCAAATCCCGTTCGTTTTGGCCAGCGGCTATGGCCAATGGGCACTCCCCACCAGCTTGCGCGACGCCCCGCGCTTGACCAAGCCGTTTAGCATGAGCGAAATGGAAGCCCAGATTAGTGAATTATTTCAATCCGCTGAATAAAATATAAACATAGTACGATTATAATATTTTTGTTCAATGTGAAGCCCATTACTATGTAGAAATTAATTGCTTTTTGATTTTTTCAAATAATCTGGTTGCAATAAAAAAGTCTTTATCCTAAACAACATATGTGAATGACATGCATCATTCAGCCGAACGCAGCCCTTAACATCGGGCTGCTCCGAATATCCAACACGGATAGAAACCGGACCACTGCGATGAGCAGTTTGGAATAGCAAATGGCTGCGCGTTTGGCGCGAAAATTAACCGCTGATAACGTAGGCGTGTTGATACGCGAACATTTCATGCAAGATTCGCCCATTGATATTTCAAATAACTGTTCTAAGAAACTCAAATGATTTGGCTTTGTTCAGAATCATGATTCTGTTCAGTCTTTTAATTTGCTTG
>CAIZGT010000185.1 GCA_903932545.1 uncultured Rhodospirillales bacterium | reverse complement strand
GTCCATCACGTCGAAATGGATCAACTCCGCTCCCGCATCCACCACGCGGGTGATCTCCTCGCCCAGGCGGGCAAAGTCGGCAGAGAGGATCGACGGGGCGATGCGGAATGCGGACATGATCTTGGCCTCGCTTAGTATTGCTGTGCTGCAATCGCCGCCGTGGTGACGGAGCGCAGCGTGTAGTGGATCTGCCGCCCCTCGCCTTCCTGGCGGATCAGTTCAAAACCGAATTCCTGCGCGGGACGGTTGACGATGAAGGACATGCGGATCGACTCCCAGCCCTTCACATTGTCGAACGCGAGCATGCGGACATAGCACTCGCCATGTGCCTCCCGGCACGCTTTGAGCTCCATCATCACGCCCGCCGGGTCGGCGAGGTCGAACATTGGGTGGCCCCACATCGCCCAATAGGAGTTGCGCGGATGCGGGTCGTTGGTGAATTCCAACGCCACTGCCCAGCCATTGTTCAGCGCGTATTGCACTTGCAGCTTAATCTCGTCATCGGTGAGTTCTGGCAGAAATGAGAACTGCCCCTGGGTGATTTTCATGGTTCAGTGCTCCTGGTTCAGGCGACGGACGGGGTGGGGACGAAATCGACGGAATCGGTCGATGCGTAGTCGAAGGTGACGTCTTTCCAGGTATCCAGCGCGGCCCGCAGCGGTTGGCACCAGCGGGCTGCCTGCGACAGAATTTCCGGCCCCTCGTTCCAGATATCGCGGCCTTCGTTGCGCGCCTTCACCATCGTTTCCAGTGCCACGCGGTTGGCAATCGCGCCGGCCTGAATGCCCATCGGATGACCGATGGTGCCGCCGCCGAACTGCATCACCACGTCATCACCCAGATAGGTCAGCAATTGGTGCATCTGGCCCGCGTGAATGCCGCCCGAGGCCACCGGCATCAACTTCTTCAGGCTCGCCCAAGGTTGGTCGAAGAAAATGCCGTGTTGCAGGTTCTTGGGCACGTTGTTCTCGCGACAGATGTCGTAGATGCCTTTGATAACGTTCGGATCGCCCTCAAGCTTGCCCACCACGGTGCCGGCATGGATGTGGTCAACACCCGCCATGCGCATCCACTTGGCAATGACGCGGAACGACACGCCGTGGTTCTTTTGGCGCGTGTAAGTCGAGTGACCGGCGCGGTGGAGATGCAGGATCATGTCGTTGCGGCGGCACCATTTCGCCATGGATTGGATGGCGGTGTAGCCGATCACCAGATCGATCATGATGACGATGCTGCCGAGCGACTTGGCGAACTCGGCGCGCTCGTACATGTCTTCCATCGTGGCGGCGGTGACGTTGAGATAGGTGCCTTTGATTTCCCCAGTCTCTGCCTGCGCCTTGTTGACGGCTTCCATGCAATACAGAAAGCGGTCACGCCAATGCATGAAAGGCTGCGAGTTGATGTTCTCGTCGTCCTTGGTGAAGTCCAGCCCGCCCTTGAGCGCCTCGTACACCACGCGGCCATAGTTGCGGCCGGAGAGACCAAGCTTTGGCTTCATGGTGGCGCCGAGCAGTGGGCGGCCATAGACGTTCATTCGCTCACGCTCGACCACGATGCCGGTGGCTGGGCCTTGGAAGGTTTTGAGGTAATGCGTGGGCATGCGCATGTCTTCCAAGCGCAGCGCCTTGAGCGGCTTGAAGCCGAACACGTTGCCGATGATGGACGCCGTGAGGTTGGCAATCGAGCCTTCCTCAAACAGGTCGAGATCATAGGCGATATAGGCAAAATCCTGGTCCGGCGAGCCAGGAACCGGCTCAACCTTGTAGGCCTTGGCCCGGTAATATTCGCTGTCGGTCAGACGGTCGGTCCAGACCACGGTCCAGGTTGCGGTTGAGCTTTCACCGGCGACGGCGGCGGCGGCTTCTTCCGGATCCACACCATCCTGCGGCGTGAGACGGAACACGGCGAGGATGTCGGTGTCCTTCGGCTCGTAGTCCGGCTCCCAATAGCCCATTTGCTTATATTTCAGAACGCCGGATTTGTAGCGTTCTTTCATGTCAGTGATTTTAATATCGACCGGCTTGTTCATGGCCTACTCCCAGGATTGGACTTTGTTCTGCAACCCGGCGCGTTGACCGAGATCACTTTCGTCTTAACCAACCCTAGGACAACGGAATGATCATTCAAACGCGAAAGAATTTGCGTTATTCACAAGGTATCCCTTAATGATACGGGATGCGCAACGTCACCATTCGCCAATTGCAAATCTTCGCTGAGGCCACGCAGCTCGAGTCATTCGCGCTGGTGGCGGAAAAGCTGCACATCACCCCTGCCGCTGTGTCGTTTCAGATCAAGCAGTTGGAGAGCATGGTGGGCTTTGCGCTGTTCGAGCGCGTCGGCAAGAAGTCGGTGCTGACAACGCCCGGAATCACTTTGCTGGGCTACGCGCAGTCGGTGCTGCTCGCCTTAAAGGATGCCGATCAGGCGTTGCGCGCGATGAACGGGCTGACGGGCGGGCGTTTGAGTATTGGGCTGATTTCCACGGCAAAATACATTGTACCACATATTCTCGCGCGCTTTCAGGCCGAGAATCCCGGCACGGAAATTTCCCTCTATGATGGCAATCGGCAGGAGATTTTCGATGCCTTGGTATCGGGCAAAGTTGACCTTGCGGTGACCGGGCAAGTGCCAGCAGACCTTCCTATCAGTGCTGTGCCGTTCGTCAGCAACCCGTCCATCATCGCCGCGGCGCCGGAGCATATGCTGACCGCATACGATCATCTGCCGCTGACCAGCGTTATCGGCGAGCCGTTCATCGCGCGCGAAGTGGGCTCCGGCACGCGGCAATTGATGGATGATTTTTTTGGCGGCTTCGGCCTGCGCCCCCGTATCTCGATGACGACCAGCAGCAATGAAACCATCAAACAGGCGGTGATAGCGGGGATGGGTTTGGCTTTGCTGTCACGCCACACCATCGGCTTGGAATTGCGCCTCGGCTTGCTGAAGGAATTGCCAATCGAAGGCCTGCCGCTGCGGCGATCATGGTATATCGCGCATCGGCAAGGCATGCCGATGTTGCCGATCCACACGCATGTTCTCAGATTTCTGCTCGAACGCGGCCAAACCATCATCGACACGCTGGAACATCGGAATGGCGCGCTGTTGGCGGCAACGCCATAGCCCATTTTGGCTGTCACCGGAAATCCCGCGCCTTCACCTTGATCGCGTCCCCCGCGCCGCGCGGATCAGGGCCGGGAATGCCGTGGTGAAACTCATCCCCGCGCCCATGCGGCAAGGGGAAATCGCCCCCGGTTTCGGCCAGACCCGCCAGCAGCGGGGAGAGATCGGTCAACTCCTCGGCCACCAGATGCACTACCTCCCCCTCGCGTTGCAGGCGCCCACGCACGCCCAAAAGGCGGGCGCCAAGCACGATTTGGCGCTGCGCCTGCGCCACGCTCTGCCAGACAACAAGATTGGTGATGCCGGTTTCGTCCTCGATGGTGATGAACATCACGCCCTTCGCCGAGCCGGGGCGTTGGCGCATCAACACCAAACCCGCCGTGCTGAGGCGGCGCCCGTCACGCGCCGTGTTGGCTTCAACACAGGTCAGCAAGCCACGTTGACGGAGGCTATCGCGCAGAAAGCTGAGCGGGTGGGCACGCAGACTGAGGCCGAGATGGGCGTAATCGGCCACCACCTCATCTGATTCCGGCATCGCGCGCAGCATCACGCCCGGCTCGTCTCCCGCTGAATCGGCGGCGGCGAACAGCGGCAGCGGGGCAGCGGGCAGCGCCTTGATCGCCCACAGCGCCTCCCGCCGGGCCAGCGCGAATGCAGACAGGAAAGCATCCGCCTCGGCGAGCACCACCAGAGCAGCCTGACTGAGCCCCGCCCGTCGCCAGAGATCATCCATCGAGGTGAAAGCCCGCTCGCCACGTGCCGCCAGCAGCAAGGCAGCGTCTGCATTGCGGATGCCTGCCACCATGCGCAGGCCAAGGCGCACGGCAAAACCATCACGCACAGGCTCCAACGTGCAATCCCAGCGCGAGCGACTGACGCAGACCGGACGCACCTCCACCCCATGCCCGCGCGCATCGCGCACGATCTGCGCCGGGGCGTAGAAGCCCATCGGTTGCGCGTTGAGCAGGGCGGCGCAAAACACGTCGGGGTGGTGGCATTTCAACCAGGACGAGGCGTAGGCGATCAACGCGAACGAGGCGGCATGGCTTTCGGGGAAGCCGTAGCTGCCGAACCCCTCCAACTGGCGGAAAATCGCCTCGGCGAAATCACGCCCATAACCATTCGCCGCCATCCCTTCCACCAGCTTGATGTGGAAGTTGGAGATGGTGCCGGTGTGCTTGAACGTCGCCATTGCCCGGCGCAACTGATCGGCCTCCCCGGGGCTGAAACCCGCACATTCAATCGCCACCCGCATCGCCTGCTCTTGAAACAGCGGCACGCCGAGGGTTTTGCCGAGCACGTTTTTCAGCGCCTCAGTTGGGTAAAATACCGGCTCCCGCCCCTCCCGGCGGCGCAGATAAGGATGTACCATATCGCCCTGGATCGGGCCGGGGCGGACGATGGCAACCTCGATCACCAAATCGTAGAAGGTGGCGGGCTTCATCCGGGGCAGCATCGACATCTGCGCCCGGCTCTCGATCTGGAACACACCGACTGTGTCTGCACGTCGGATCATCGCATAGGTGGCGGGATCTTCGGCGGGGATGGTGGCGAGGTTGAGTGCAATGCCCTTATGGTCGCGCAGCAGATCAAAGCCGCGCCGCATGCACGACAGCATGCCCAAGGCGAGGCAATCGACCTTCATGAATTTCAGCGCGTCCAGGTCATCCTTGTCCCATTCGATCACCTGCCGATCCATCATCGCGGCAGGTTCAATCGGCACCAATTCATCCAACCGCGTATCTGTCAGTACGAAGCCGCCAGGGTGTTGCGAGAGATGGCGCGGCGTGCCGATCAATGCTGCGGTCAATGCGAGGACGAGGCAGAGGCGGCGGTCCTGCGCGTTGAGGCCGAGTTCGGCTAGGCCATCGGGGCCAATTGCCTCGCGCGACCAGTGCGAGATCTGCCCGGCAAGCAAGCGCAGCACATCCTCTGGCACCCCCAACGCGCGGCCGACATCGCGCAACGCGCCGCGCGCGCGGTAACGGGTGACAACAGCGCACAACGCGGCGCGGTCGCGGCCATAGGTGTTGAACACCCATTGCAGCACGATCTCGCGCTTCTCATGCTCAAAATCGACATCAATATCCGGCGGCTCGCGGCGCTCCTCAGAGACGAAGCGCTCGAACAGCAGATTGTTGGTGTCCGGATCAATTGCGGTGATGCCCAGCACGTAGCACACCGCCGAATTCGCCGCCGAGCCGCGCCCTTGGCATAAAATCCCCTGGCTGCGCGCGAAGCGGACGATGGCGTTCACCGTGAGGAAATACGGCGCGTAGTCGAGCTTGGCGATCAGCCCCAACTCATGGCGCAGAATTGCCACCACCTTCTCTGGCACACCGGACGGATAGCGCGAGGCGGCACCTTCCCAGGTGAGTTGCTCCAGCGTCTGCTGCGGTGTGCAGCCGGGTTGCACCACTTCACGCGGGTATTGATAGGTGAGTTCGTCGAGCGAGAAGCGACAGAGATTGGCCACATCCAGCCCGCGCGCGAAGGCTTCGGGGTGGCGGGCGAACAGGCGTGCCATCTCACGCGGGGGTTTGAGATGACGGTCGGCGTAACGCTCGCGACGGAAACCGGCATCGTCGATTGTGCAGCCGTGGCGGATGCAGGTCAGCACGTCTTGCAAGATGCGCTCGGCGGGGGTGGCGAACCGCACGTCGTTGGTGGCCACGCAGCCAACGCGGGCTTGGGTGGCCAGATTGGCGAGATCGAACAGCCGCAACGCATCATTGGGGCGACGGCGCAACGTGAGGGCCATGAAGGCATTGCGGCCAAACACATCGGCCAGACGGTGGAGTTGCTCGGCGCAGACCGCATCCGCCTCACCCGGCACCAGCATCGCCACCAACCCTTCGGCTGCTTCGGCCAGATCGGCCCAATGCAGCAAGCAACGCCCCTTCCCTGCGCGGCGCTTGCCGAGCGAGAGCAGACGGCAGAGCCGGGCATAGGCCGGGCGGTCGGTGGGATAAACCAGAACCGCCATACCGCAGGACAGATCGAGCCTGCATCCGACAATCAGCCGCACCCCATGCGCGCGGGCGGCGACATGGGCGCGCACGATGCCGGCAAGGCTGTGGTGATCGGTGATCGCCAGCGCTTCAATCCCCAATGCGGCGGCGCGGGCGAACAACGCGTCTGCCGAACTTGCGCCATGCAGGAAGCTGAAATGCGAGACGCATTGGAGTTCGACGTAGCGGGGCGCGCTCATCCGAACAGGCCGTGCATGAACCAGGCGTGCGAGCCGGTATCGGCATCCTCGCCATCGCCTGCGCGATAGATCCAGAATCGTGCGCCGCTCTCGTCCTCAACGCGGAAATAGTCGCGAACGGCGGCAAGCTCGGCATCGCGCTTCCACCATTCGCCGAAGATCCGCTCTGGCCCATCCGCCCGCCACACCCGCCGCCGCACACCGCGCCATGTGAAACTTACCGGCGGGTTGTCGGGCAAAAGCGCCACAGTCTCGATTGGCTCCGGTCGCGGTAACAGGCTGGCCGGACGATGCCACTGCGTCTGCCAGGTTCGACGCAAAGCCGGGGCATTGGCGTCAATGCGGCGTTGGCTGCGTTCCGGCACGTCGCTCTCAACCGGCGTCATGCGATAGACGCGCGAGGCACCAAGGCGGTTGGTGAGGGTATCGATCAGCCCGGACAGATCAGGGGCGCTGGCTTCGGTGAGCACAGACACCGCCTGCCGCGGCTGCAACGGCTCGGCCAAGGTGGCGACGAGGCGCAGCGTTTCAACGCCGAGGCCGGGATCAACCCGCTCCAACCGATCGGTGAGCAAGCGGGTGAGGCGCGGCACATCCCGGTTCGGTCGGGCGGTGCCGATGCGCAGCGCCTTCACCTCACCATCGACGCGGTGGAACAGCAGATCAAGCCGTCGCGCACCGAGGTCGCGGACCTCCATCTGGCTGCACAAACGCGCGATGAGGTGGCCAATATGCAGCGCCAGCGCCTCAGGTGAGGCAATCGGATCGATGAAATTCTGCTCAGCCGACAGCAAATCGGGCGGGCGGATCGGCTGGATCGGCGCCTGAATGCGGCCAAATGCCAGATCGAGGCGCTCGATCAGCCCCCGCCCGAAGCGGCGCGCCAGCGGTGCGCGCGGTTGGTCGGCAAGATCGGCAATGCGGCGAAATCCAAGCCCATGCAACGCCAGCAGCATCTCATCCGGCAGGAGCAGGCTGGCGAGCGGCAAGGGCAGCAATGCCGCCTCGGTCTCGCCGGGCGGCACCACCAATTGCGCCTCAGCCTGATACCGCGCGAAGGCACATGCCGCCGCCGCCGTATCCGACACCGCCGCCCGCGCGGTGATGCCGGTGGTGGCGAGGCGGTTGCAGAGATCGGCCAGCAAGGCGCGCTCACCACCATGCAGATGTGCCGCCCCGGTGATGTCAATCACCAGCCCATCTGCGGCGTACAACGCCACAAGCGGCGCGTAACGCTGCAAGGCCCACAGCGCCAGCCGCTCCAGCGCAGCCGCATCGGCGTCTGGGTCGGCGGGCAGGCAGAGCAGATCGGGCACCAATGCCTGCGCGCGGGCGAGTTTCATCCCCGCCAGCAGCCCGGCACGTTGGGCCGCCGGGTTCGCCGCCATCACAACACGGCGCGCCACCAGCAGCAGCTTGCCATCAGAGGGTGGCGCGTTGGCCCCCATGTCCCGACACAGCCGGTCGGTGGGCCAATTCGGCAGGAACAGCGAGACAACCCTGGGCATCGCAGGCTTCCACTTCGAAAATGCCGGTTGCACCATGGCGGTTGCGCAGCAGCTCTACTTGCCACCGTGCCCGACCGATCCCGGGCGTGGGCAGTTTGGCAGACGGCAAAGCGGCGATGCGCCAGCGCGTATGCGCCGCATTCGGCTCACCCGCTGCCTTGTCCCCCGCCCAACGCCTGAGGATGAGCGCGAGTGTGCCAGAGCTTTCGGCCGCGAGTTGCAAACGTCGTGACGCGATCATCGGCAGCAGCGACAACTCCGCCACCACCACGCCCAACCCGCCATGCCGCAGCCCTTCCTCACAGCAGGCGAGCAACGCCTTGTCGCCGCGTGCCTCGACAAATATCACCTGATCCGGATGCAGCCCGGCCTGCGCCAGCCCAGGTGCGAAGAGATCTGGCTGGGCCACGCACCACAGCGCCGGGCCTGATGTCCGTGCCGCAAGCCCAGCGCAGAACAGCATCGCCGCCGCAGAATCGCCGTTCGCGCGCCCGGCCCCCATCACCTCATGCAACGCCCCAAGCGCCAGCCCGCCACCGGGCAGCACAATGTCGATATCGGCCACACCAAACGCCAGCACCGCCGCATGCTGCCGGCTGGTGCGTTCGATCCGGGCAATCCGGGCGCGCAGGCCCTCAATGGCGGGATGTGACCGCAATATGTGCCGACCTTGAGACAATGATGTGAATATGTTCTTTATTTGTTCTCATTTTATGTGACGAGTCAAGCGCGCAGCCGCGCGGGAGTTTGATCTGAATCAAGTATCATGCGCTGGATTGCTGGCAGCGTGCGGCCCTCGGTTAGGGCGCGACAATGCTGCGCGGCAGGCTGCTTCACATCAGAAATATCGGACTATGCCTGCTGATCGCCCTGGCCGTGTCAGCCGGAAATGCGTTGGCAGACGACAACCTGCTGCTCAAGGTTGATCCGCACTGGCCTGCACCGCTGCCACATGGCTGGGTGCTCGGCGAAGTCTCCGGCATCACCGTCGATCCGCAGGACCATGTGTGGATCGTCCAGCGCGGCACTCCCCCGGTGATCGAATTCGATCCATCTGGCCGCGTGCTCCAGTCGTGGGGCGGCCCGGGCCAAGGGTTTGACTGGCCCAGCAACCCGCATGGCATTCATCTCGACCCCAAGGGGTTTGTCTGGCTCAGCGGCAACGGCAGCCGGGATGCACAATTCCTCAAATTCCGGCGTGATGGCAGTTTCGTGCTCCAGATCGGTCATCCTGCACAGGGGCCAGCGAGCCATGACGTCAGCCGTCTTGGACGGCCAACCGATATTGCCTTCGATCCGCAAGCCCGCGAGGCCTTTATCTCAGATGGATACGGCAACCGTCGGGTGATCGTGTTTGATACCGAAACCGGAGCCTACAAACGCCATTGGGGAGCCTATGGCGACCCGCCATCCGATGCCACCCAGCGTTATGACCCCAAGGCGACACCACCGCGCCAGTTCGGCCGCCCGGTGCATTGCATCAAGCGGTCTGAGGATGGGCTGCTCTATGTGTGCGACCGCCAGAACGACCGCATTCAGGTGTTCCGCCAAGATGGCCACTTCGTCACCGAATGGCACGTCGCGCCGCAGACCGTGGGGATGGGCAGCGTGTGGGATCTCGCCTTCTCGGCAGACCCCACCCAGAGCCTGATTTTCGTGGCCGATGGCAGCAACGAGGCGGTGCACATCCTGCGTCGCAGCGACGGCGTGCAGATCGGCGCGTTCGGCCAACCGGGCCGTCATGCCGGGCAGTTCCATTGGCTGCACAGCATCGCCGTTGACAGCCATGGCGATGTTTTCACCACCGAGGTGGATGGTGCCAACCGCGTGCAGCGTTTCATCCCCACCGCCATGTCTGGCCATTAGATTGAACAGGAAACCAGCTATGCCGTCTCGCTCTTGGCTCGTTGCGCGCAGGCTCACGCTGATGTTGACCGGCATGATGTTGGTTTTTGCGGCCCAAGCCGCTGACCCGCCAAACTCGAAAGCAAAGGATGCACCGGTGGGCCATCCGGTCACCGTCACCAAGGAAATGCTCGGTGCCGGCATCGTCTCCAGCGGCACCATGCTACCGACGCCCATTCCCGTCACCGGCACGCGCGCCAAGCCAGTTGAATCCTGGGGTAAACCGCTGCCCTACCCGATCATGATCGCCGACCGGCGCAACAACCGATTGATCGAAATCACACCAGACAAGCGCATCGTGTGGGAAATGCAATCTCCCAATCTGCAAATCTATCGCGGCAATGACGATGTTTTCTTCACCCCTGACGGCAATCAGATGGTGGTCAACGAGGAGGACAATTACGATTTCCACTTCGTTGATTATCAGGAACGCGCAGTGACGCGCACCTTCGGCATCTCAGATGTGAGCGGCAATTCCGGGCCATATCTCAACTATCCCGACGATGCGACGATGCTGGCCGATGGCAAGCTGGTGGTGGCTGACATCCGCTCGTGCCGGGTGATGATCATGAACCCAGACTCTTCGGATATCGAAACCCAATGGGGCAAGCCGGGTGCCTGCCGCCATGATCCGCCGCATAATTTCGCCTACCCGAACGGCGCGGCACCGCTGGAAAATGGTGATTTGCTGATCACCGAAATCACTGATGGCTGGATCACCCGCATGACCCGAGAGGGGGCGGTGATTTGGGCGGTGAAAGCCCCGCATATCCATTACGTGTCGGATGCATTCCTCACACATGACGGGGAGGTGGTGGTGGCCGATTACGTCAAACCCGGCGGCGTGGTGATTTTTGATCCCAAAACCCGCAAAGTCAGTTGGGAATATCGGGTGGCCAGCGGCGAGGGTATGCTGGACCACCCCTCGTTGGCCAAAGAATTGCCGACCGGCGATATCATCCTCAACGACGATCTGCGCCACCGCGTGCTGGTGATCGACCGTCAGACGAAGCATATCATCTGGCAATACGGCAAAACCGACAGCAAAGGCCACGCGCCGGGGTATCTGTGGAATCCGGATGGCCTGGATTTGGATTTCTACCACGATTGGAAAGCAGCGTTGGCAGCACCGAAAGCACCGTAGCGCTTTTGCGCAAAAACCCTGCTCGGCTGCAAGGGACATCATCAATTCCGAAAAAATGTCTCCGAACCAAACATGATTGACCCCCAAACAGCGACGGGGCGGTAACGCCGAAATGCGTCAGCCGCGCCGCCTGTTAGGGTTCAGTCACACCGCGCGATCATGCCGCCATCCACGACGATTTCTGTGCCGGTCACGAAACGCGCTTCGTCGGAGGCGAGGAACAAGGCGGCATGCGCAGTGTCTCGCCCATCGCCCATGAAGCCCAGCGGAATGCGGGCGACGCGGGCTTTCAGCAGCGATTCAACGTCTCCTCCAGCGCGCTGACCGGCAAGACGGGTTTCCACCATCGGGGTGTGCATCTGGCCGGGCACCACGGTGTTCACCCGGATGTTCTGCTTGGCATATTCCACCGCTGTGACACGCGAGAACTGGATGATCGCGGCCTTGGTGGACGCATAAGCCACTTGCGGCGCCCCGGTGTAGCGCACCCCAGATGTGGACGCGGTGTTGACGATGGCACCGCCACCCACTTTCTCCATCTCCGGGATCACGTATTTGCAGCTCAGAAAAACGGATTTCAGGTTGAAATCGATCTGCCGATCCCACGCCTCTTCCGAGAGCTTCACCGCACCACCGGGGGCAGAGCCGCCGATATTGTTCACCAGAATATCCACCCGCCCATACGTCGCAACACAGGCTGCCACCATCGCCGCAACCTGATCGGCCTGGGTGGCATCGCACACATAGGTGGTGATTTCGCCGCCAATCTCGCGCGTGCGGGCAACGGTCTCGTCCATCGCCTCGGCGTTCAGATCAACGGCAAACACCTTCGCGCCTTCACGCGCGAAAATCACCGCCGCCGCACGACCATTGCCCCAGCCGGGGCCGACGCAGCCGGCACCGGTGATGATCGCAACTTTGCCTGCCAAGCGTCCTGCCATTTTTGTTTCCTCCGTCTGTGTCGAAGGTGTTAGCAGTCCGCGCAGGACTGAGGCCAGAGCGTCTCTGCACCCGGCGATATCGCCAAACGTCGTGATCGGCCCCGGCTGATGTGCTGATCAAACCGGCAGTTGTGAGCCCACACGACGCAACGCGAGCAGATATCCCTCCGTGCCGAAGCCGGCGATCACACCATCCGCGCGGCCGGATACGAAGGAATGATGGCGGAATTCCTCGCGCTTGTGCACGTTGGAGATATGCACCTCATACACCAGCCCCTCAAACGCATTCAGCGCATCCAGGATCGCCACTGACGTATGGGTAAACGCCGCCGGGTTGATCACGATGGCGCCCGCAACTTCGCGCGCCTCATGAATCCAATCGATGATCTCGTATTCGCGGTTTGATTGATGGAACCGCACGGACAGCCCCAACTCCGCCGCCAGTGCCACACACGCCACCTCAACATCGGCCAGCGTCTCGTGGCCATAGATATGAGGCTGCCGCTTGCCGAGCAGATTGAGGTTCGGACCGTTGAGAACGTAAACGAGGCGGCTCATGCAAGGCTCCTATGTCTGCCAACACCTCTAGAGTTCAGCCTGCCTCCCAGCAAGTCTTGCGCATGCGCGTTTCACACTCAGCCCACTAGTCATGTTACCGCTAACGTGGCACCTTAATGACATCGGCATCGCCTGTCGGATGATCACGAGGAAACACGGCGGATGAATAACACTCCCCAAACGCGGCGCAACGCCGCAGAACTGCGCTCGGCCCGCTGGTTCGGCCCGGCTGATTTGCGCAGCTTCGGCCACCGCTCGCGCGCCATGCAGATGGGTTATTCACCCGAGGAATGGACCGGAAAGCCGGTGATCGCGATCATCAATACGTGGTCTGATCTGCAACCGTGCCACATGCACTTCAAGCAGCGTGTGGATGATGTGAAGCGCGGCATTCTGATGGCGGGGGGCTTTCCGGTGGAACTGCCAGCGCTGTCAGTGAGCGAAAGCTACGTCAAACCCACCTCCATGCTTTACCGTAACATGCTGGCGATGGAGACCGAAGAACTGCTGCGCTCGCACCCGGTTGATGGCGCGGTGCTGATGGGCGGTTGTGACAAAACCACGCCGGGCCTGTTGCTCGGTGCCACCAGCATGAACCTGCCCTGCATCTTCCTGCCCGCTGGCCCGATGCTGCGCGGCAATTGGGGCGGCAAAACCCTCGGCTCGGGTTCGGATAGCTGGAAGTATTGGGACGAATTGCGCGCTGGCAAAATCACCGAGCAAGATTGGCTCGGCGTTGAAGCTGGTATCGCGCGCTCATACGGCACCTGCATG
>CAIZGT010000184.1 GCA_903932545.1 uncultured Rhodospirillales bacterium | reverse complement strand
GGCCTTGCCTCCATTCTCGCCGAGCCAGCTCACGCCATCGATACGGCGAGGGTGAGGGCCGCAATCGACCGAATCCCCCAGCCGATCAAGCTAAAAGCCGAAAAGGGGCCGGAAGCCAAAAAGCGCGGAAAAGGTGCCTCCGCCTTGCCCGCTATCCGGGGCGAAGCGACGGCGCGACGTGTGCGGGCCTATGGCTCGGCAATGTTCAATTGGGCGATGCGGCGCGAGTTGGTGACGCACAACCCGTTCGCCGCCGTCCGCCTCGAAACGCGGGAGGTGCAGCGCGAACGGGTGCTATCTGACGCCGAGTTGGGCGAGATTTGGCGGGCCACGGGTAAGATGGCTTGGCCCTGGGGGCCATATCTGCGCTTCCTCCTGCTGACATTGCAGAGGAAGGCCGAGGCCGCCTCGCTGGCCTGGGGTGAGCTGTCCTCAGACTTCACGACTTGGACCCTGCCAGGCTCACGGGCGAAGAATGGCAAGCCGCATCTTGTGCAACTTATGGCTCCGGCCCGCGCCATCTTGGAAGCCGCGCCGTGCCTGCCCGGTTCGCCTCTTGTGTTCACTACCACCGGCAAGACGCCGATCAGCGGCTTCAGCAAGGCCAAGCGGGCCTTGGATATGGCGATTATGAAGGAAAGGCAGGCGCAAGCCGAAAGGGCCGGGCTCGATGAGGTTGTGCCGTTAATCCCGTGGCGGCTCCATGATTTCCGGCGGAGTGGAGTCACAGTGATGGCGGGGCAGGGTGTCCGTGTGGAAGTGGCGGACAAGCTGTTGAACCACAAAGGCGGGATCATCTCCGGGGTGACAGGGACTTATCAACGCTATCAGTATTTCCCGGAGCGTGAAGCCGCGATGCAGCTTTGGGCCGATCATCTGGCACGCGTCGGGGCTCCAATCGGCGAGGTATCAATTCCTGTTTTGGAGAATGCCGAGGCGGCTTGAACCAGCGTCCAGGGAACAACCCGTAAGTATGCTGAATATTCGTATAGATATCGATTTACCGTGCAGTTCGGCTTTGTCTGCCTCGGCGGCTGATCAGGCCGCCTTGGCTATCCGGTAGACGCTGGCGCGGCCAATGCCGAGCTGCGCGGCAATGGCGGTGGGCTTCATCCCCTCTGCGATAAGGCGGCGGACTTCATCACTCTGGCGGCGAGCGGTCGGGGCGCGGCCTTTGTATTTGCCCGCGTCTGCCGCCTTGCGGATGCCTTCGCGCTGGCGTTCAAGCATCAGCTCCCGCTCGAAAGCTGCCACCGCCCCCAACATGGTCAGCATCAGCTTGCCGGTGGCCGAGCCGGTATCGAGTTCTGACCCGCCCATGCTGAGGATGCGCAGGCCGATGCCGCGCTTTGCCAGCGTCTCGGTGATATTCAACAGGTCCGCCGTGTTGCGGGCCAAGCGGTCCGGCTTGGCGACAAGCAGCGTGTCACCCTCGCGGATGAAGGCCAGGGCTTGCACCAGCGCGGGCCGCTCTGCCGCGACGGATGAGACCTGCTCGGCGAAGACCTTCTCGCATCCGGCGGCGCGCAAATCACGCTCCTGCGCGGCGAGTCCGGCTTCCTGATCTGCGGTGCTGGTGCGGGCATAACCGATAAGCATGGGGGCAATCCGTCTCACTAGGGTCTTAGACATTAAGACGATTATCGTCTCAAATGTCAAAGATAATTTCTGTGAGACGATATTTTCACCAATATGAGACGTCTCACACGGGCTTGCCCTAGTGAGACAAAGACGTCTAACTGATCCATTATCGCTGAACTGGGTGCGTTAAGCGCCAGTTCTGGAAGCGCGAACGTCGCGCGGCGAAGGTGGCAAGCTCCAACGGTGATACTGCCCGGTGAAGCGCTGGCTTTGGGCGGAAAGCGAGCAACCGATATTTATGCATAATTTCAGTATGCTTATCATTCACTCCCTTGCCGCTGGTTCGGGGGGCTGATCAATCGGCGGTGTTTTTCTTCAGCCTCACGCCAGCGCCAGCGCCGTTCTCGGCGATGAAGATCACGCCAGCAGATTCCAGGGCCGATTGAATTGCCGTGAGGTTGTTGGCGACTGGCGTTGATCGGCCTGCCTCATAATTTCGTACGGTCGATAGGCCCACGCTGGCGGTGCTCGCCAGCTGTTCCTGTGACCACCCGATGAGGCCGCGACCAGCGCGACAAGTCGAAGGCTGCATGATTGTCATGCCCGCACTCTATCACGCGTCGATAATTCCGTTCAAGGCAACGATAAGCGTTGCACTAATGTATTTCGTTTAGTATAACGATAATCGTTAGTTCGGAGTTGATCCAATGTCCTACACCAGCCGCAACCCGCTCGCCGCCGCTAACCCACTCCGCTCGATGGTGTGGAACAAGCCAGCGTCGCAGGTTCTGGGATGGAACCCGCGCCAGATTGCAGAGTTCGAGATTGCCCGTGATCGGCAGAACCTAGCCAACCTCGAAGATCGTTTGGTCGGCGCCTATGCCCAGCTTGGCAGCGCCAACAAGCAAACCGGCGTAGGCCGTTACAGCCGCGAATTCTGCGTCGCCACTGCCTTCCGCTCGATCAACGCCACCCGCGCAAGCATCCGCGCCACCCGCAAATCACTGGCCACGGCTGAACTGGCGTTGCTGGCCTGCGCCATCCCCGCCTGATCGGGCGGTGCGACCACCCGAAAGGAACCCGAATGACCATGCCAATATCGCGCCGCGCTGCCTTTGGCGGCGCTGCCGCTGTGGCCACGATAGCCACTACCGCCGCCGCAATTGCGAACCCCGATGCGGAACTGATCACCACATGCGCGCAACACATCATCAGTATGAAAGCGTATTGTGATGGCTCTGACATGGCGGATTTCGACAACGATCCGCTCTGGCTCGCCTATGAGGCCACGCGCGATGCGATCAGCGAGGCGGAGCCCAAAACGATGGCGGGCCTGCTGGCCATCGCCCGCGCGGCCAAGGCGGAGTCAGCCAATCCGGACGGCAGTGAAGACCATGAGCATTGCCCGGCTTCGGATTGGGCGTGGCTAATCTAGAACGTGTTGTTGCGCCAACATGATGGTGCAGCATGACTGGCGACCTGATCCGGTTCCCAGTGCGGCG
>CAIZGT010000183.1 GCA_903932545.1 uncultured Rhodospirillales bacterium | reverse complement strand
CTGATCGACAATTCCGGCTCGATGCGCGGTCGCCCGATCACCGTTGCCGCCATGTGTGGTGACATCATGGCCCGCACGCTGGAGCGTTGCGCTGTGAAGGTGGAAGTCCTGGGCTTCACCACCCGCGCTTGGAAGGGCGGTCTCTCGCGGGAGAAATGGGTGCAGGAAGGCAAGGCGCGCTCCCCAGGCCGCCTAAACGATCTGCGCCATATCATCTACAAGAGCGCCGATAGCCCTTGGCGTCGCGCCCGCAAGAATCTGGGCCTGATGCTGCGCGAGGGTCTCCTGAAGGAGAATATCGATGGTGAAGCTCTGCAATGGGCCTATCGCCGCCTGCTGTCGCGCTCCGAGCATCGCCGGATCTTGATGGTGATCTCGGACGGTGCCCCGGTGGATGACAGCACGCTCTCAGTCAACCCCGGCAACTATCTCGAACGCCATCTGCGCGATGTCATCAAAGACATCGAAGATCGTGGTGCAGTCGAACTTGTCGCCATCGGCATTGGCCACGACGTGACCCGCTACTACAAGCGTGCGGTCACAATCGTCGATGCCGAGGAACTGGGCGGCACCATGATGAAGAAGCTTACGGAGCTGTTCGACGAAGACGCTGGTGCCAGCTGGGCCAGAGCCTCAGCCGAACGTTCTGCGGCGGTGGGTTAAACTCGCTAGCTAAAATCAGTATGGATTTCCACGCGATCTCGCTCGGCAAGACTAGGGACTTCCCCCGCACGCGCTAAGCCAGAGCCGGTTGCTTCCGGTTTCGCACCCAGATTGCGGAAATTGCAGCGATCAGACAGGCAAAGCCCGCAGCGGTGAACGCCGGGAAATAAGATCCCGTGCCATCACGCACCATCGCGCCGGCTGATGCGGCCACTGCCGCGCCCAATTGATGGGCCGCAAACGCCCAGCCGAACACCATCGGCCCTTTCTCACGGCCGAAATTCTGCGTTGCCAACCTCACGGTCGGGGGCACCGTGGCGATCCAATCCAGCCCATAAAACGCTGCAAATAAGCTGAGGCCAAAGAACGAGAAATCCGAATAGGGCAGTGCCAACAAGCTCAGCCCGCGCAGCCCGTAATACATAAACAGCAATTTGCGTGAGTCGAACCGATCCGTCAGCCAGCCGGAACCGATTGTCCCAACGAAATCAAACGCGCCCATCATCGCCAACACACCAGCCGCAGCCACTTCCTCCATGCCCATATCGTGGCACAGCGGAATGAAATTGTTCTGGAACAGGCCATTCGTTGAAAGGCCACAGATGAAGAACGTCGCGAACAACATCCAGAATACCGGGGAATTTGCGGCCTCGCCCAGAATATTGAGGCTGGCAGCAAACGGATTGCCCGTTGGTCGCGGTGGCGGCGGGAGAATTTTGGTGTCGCCATAAGGTGCTAATCCCAGCAAAGCCGGATATTCACGGCCAAACAGCAGCATGAGCAACCAAGCCACACAACATGCCGCTGTCGCCGGAACCACGGCCAAGCGCCAGCCGATGATTTCCGCCAACCAAGCGGCCAACGGCAGAAACAGCAACTGGCCGGTTGCGTTTGCCGCCGTCAACATCCCCATCACCAATCCGCGCCGCGCGGTGAACCAGCGATTGGCCACCGTCGCCCCCAACACCAAGGCGGTAAGCCCGGTCCCGAGCCCGACCATGACGCCCCAGGTCAACCAGAGCATCCACAATTGGCTCATTTGCGTCGCCAGCCCAACGCCGCTGACAATCAGCACCAACGCGAAGCCGATGACCTTCACCACCCCATACCGCGCCATGAACGCTGCTGCGAACGGCGCAGTGATACCAAACAGCGCCAAGCGCAGGCTTAACGGCCCGGCAATCTCGCTTGCAGTCCAACCGAATTCAGAT
>CAIZGT010000182.1 GCA_903932545.1 uncultured Rhodospirillales bacterium | reverse complement strand
TAGAGGAATCGCATGGCTGTTTATCGCATCGCAGGCAGTGATCGCCAAGAGGCGTTGCAGACGCAGCAATTTCATTAAACAACGGCTGTATAGAGATTGACTTTGGCTTGTCTGAAAATTTAACATTTTCTTATCTGTAATGGATATTTTTTGACGAGGCAGTCATGTTTCACGCTCTGCGCCGATATGGGTTTGCCATCGCAATTGCCGTTTTTGCCATCGTCTTTCTAGGGCTCAATAGCCATGAGGCGCAGGCGACTCCAGTCCCAACCGGCTGCTCAGCCGGCCAATACGGCACGCCGCCTTCATGCTCACTTACCCCGGCTGGGTATTATTCACCTGCGAATTCTTTGAGTTACACTGCCTGTCCGGCTGGTAGCTATTGCCCGGCAGGGTCTGGCGCCCCAACCCTCGACCCGGTTGGGACTTACTCGTCCGCCACCGCAGCCACCGCATCGCCTTGCCCGGCTGGAACATATTGCCCCAGCACTGGCACCGTGACTCCCACCACAGTGCCGGCGGGAAATTATGCGCTCGCAGGTTCGAGTTCCTATTCTCAGTGTTCGGCTGGAACATATTGTCCAGCGGGGTCGTCAGGGGCCACGGCTGACCCTGCCGGGTATTACTCGGCGGCTGGCGCAGCCTCGGCCACGCCTTGCCCGGCTGGCTTCTATTGCGCCAGCACCGGGACCATCACACCAACGCCCGATCCAGCCGGGTATTATTCGGCGGCCGGCGCCACCGCGGCAATTCCGTGTCCGGCGGGGACGTATTGCCCCACAACAGCGACCGCCACGCCGATCCAAGATCCTGCCGGAACCTACTCGCTCGCTGGCTCCGCCGCAGCGAGCCCCTGCCCTACGGGAGACACCTGCCTGGGTGGCCTGATCGTCAGCACCCTATCGGCGGATTACACGCTCGACCCGACAAATCCGATGGGACAGACGGTTCTCACGATCCCGAGCACCGTGGTCGGCAACTCGAATTACGCGGCGATTGGGCTGACATCAGCGACGGGCACTGGGAGTTTTACCGTTAACAGTTTCGGCTTCACCGGCACCTCTGCCAGCGAATACAGCGCAATCGGTCTTGCTGTCGGCGATATTTTCACCCCCACCACGCCCCTCAATTTCACCGTGGTGTTCACACCCAATGCGACGGGACCGGGAGATGCTGAGCTGACAATCAATGCCACAAGCACGATTGATCCGGCATTTACCTTCGACTTTAGCAGCACCGGCACCACAGATGTGCCTGAACCCGCTTCGGCGGCGTTGTTTGGGATCGGGCTCGCCGGGCTGGTGGCGCGGCGGCGGCGGTGTGTTGGGCGGTGATCGGCGCGCTGCGCTTGAATTGACGGCGAATTAACGCGCAATTGCGTTGAGTCGGGCCACTTGCTGTGGCGTTTACTGGTGGATGGACCTTTACCCCGAAACATCGCCGATTGACGCCGCCGCCGCCACTTTGCGGGCGATTTGGGCTGAAATGTTGTGCCGTTTCGGATTGTTTGGCGTTGAGCCCTCGCGGTATGTCGCGACAGGGCGATGGTGCAGTGCAATTTTCCGCAAGATGGACCAGTTGTTGGCCCGCTATCAGGCCGGCAAGCTGCGCGTTTATGCGATGAAGCGCGTGGTGGCGCCGGGACGTAAAATCATCAACAAACCCGAAATGCGCATGCCGCGTAAGTTTGCGTGGCTGGTGGCGACTGGCACGCATCACGCGATGGGCTATGGCTCGCAGATACAATATGCCGTTCTGGCACGGCCCGAGATGGTGGAATTGCTGGAGAATTGCCCGCAAGCCAAGCGAATTCTGCGGCCCTTGTTGCGGGCGCTGGCCGTGGCGTTGCCGTGGACGGTGGATAAACCGCGCGCGGAAAGACCGCGCAAACCCCGTAAGCCACGACCGAAGCCTGAGGCGTTCAAGCATCCACTGCCGCGCGGGATTCTGGCACAAGCGCGCCGCGACAAAGCTTTGGAAAAGGCGATTAAGGCGCGCGATGAACTCGTCGCAAAAATGGGCCATGTGCGCCGCGGTTGACGCTGAGCTTTATCGTTCCGGGTTATTAATAAGTTCGGAATTCTTGCGAAGACGGAGGCAGTTTTCGGTTCAGCAGATCTTATAAAACAGGCCGGACCATTGCTGATCCGGCCTGTTCAATTTACGCCCGCTTGGCTTCCGCCTCGCTGATCGGCACTGGCAGATATTTGACGTAATCCTTCGGCACCACCTGCCAGAACTTGGGCAGCGTGATTTCCCAGTCATGCGCCAGCATGCGAGCGTAGCGACTGTTGGTTTCGTCCGCATGACGGGTGACCAAGCTGCGCAGATAATCCGCCCAATGCGGATGCTGCACACGCTGCCAGCCAAGCGTTTCCGGGTTCACGCGCTTGTCGAACATGTCGTCTGGATCGTAGATGAATGCCTGACCGCCGGTGAAGCCTGCGCCGAAATTGTCGCCGATCGCGCCCAAGATGACCACAGTGCCGCCTGTCATGTATTCGCAGCCATTTGAGCCGCAGCCTTCGACCACCGCAGTTGCGCCCGAGTTGCGCACCGCAAACCGCTCACCCGCCTGCCCCGCCGCAAACAGCGTGCCCGCTGTGGCACCATAAAGGCAGGTGTTGCCGATGATGGTGTTCTGCTCACTGCGCAGCGTGGAGGATGGCGCCGGACGCACCACAATCTCCGCACCGGACAGACCCTTGCCGACATAGTCGTTCGAATCACCCAGGACTTCGAGCTTCACGCCCTGGACCGCGAACGCCCCCAGCGACTGCCCGGCAGAGCCGCGCAGACGGATGGTGATGTGGCCCGGTTGCAGGCCGGTCATGCCGTATTTCCGCACGATGCGGCTCGACAGCTTGGTGCCGATGGCGCGGTGGGTGTTGCGGATGTTGTATTCGAGCTGCATTTTCTCGCCACGCTCGAACAACGCGCCCGCATCAGCAATCATCTGCGCATCCAGCGTCTCCGGCACCTCGTTGCGGCCCACCATCGTGCAGAAGCGCGCATGCGGGCCAGGGTCGGCCTGCACCAGCAGGGGGTTGAGGTCGAGGTCGTCGAGATATTCTGAGCCACGCGAGACCTGTTGCAGCAGATCGGTGCGGCCGATCACATCTTCCAGCTTGCGCACGCCGAGGCCGGCGAGGATGTGGCGAACGTCTTCGGCGATGAAGCTAAACAGGTTGATCACCTTCTCCGGCGAGCCGGTGAATTTGGCGCGCATCGCCTCATCCTGCGAGCACACGCCAACCGGGCAGGTGTTCGAGTGACATTGGCGGACCATGATACAGCCCATTGCCACCAGCGAGGCGGTGCCGATGCCGAATTCCTCGGCGCCAAGCATGGCGGCGATCACCACGTCCCGACCGATCTTGATGCCGCCATCGGTGCGCAGGCGCACGGTGTGGCGCAGTCGGTTGAGCATCAGCACCTGATGCGCCTCGGACAACCCCATCTCCCACGGCAGGCCCGCGTATTTCAGCGAGGTTTGCGGGCTGGCACCGGTGCCGCCGGAATGGCCGGAGATCAAGATGGTGTCGGCCTTGGCTTTGGCCACACCGGCTGCAATCGTGCCGATCCCGGAGCGGGCGACGAGCTTCACGCACACCGAAGCATCAGGGTTGATCTGCTTGAGGTCGTAGATCAGCTGGGCCAAGTCTTCGATGGAGTAGATGTCGTGATGCGGCGGCGGGCTTATCAGCATCACGCCCGGCGTTGAATGGCGCAATTTGGCGATCAGGCTGGTGACTTTGAAGCCAGGCAACTGCCCGCCCTCACCCGGCTTGGCACCTTGCGCGACTTTGATCTCGATCTCGCGGCAATTGTTGAGATATTCCGCCGTGACGCCAAAGCGGCCCGAGGAGATCTGCTTGATCGCCGAGTTTGCGTTGTCCCCATTGGCACGCGGCAATGCGCGTTCCGGATCCTCACCGCCCTCACCTGAATCAGAGCGTGCTCCGATGCGATTCATCGCAATTGAGAGCGTCTCATGCGCTTCCGGGCTGAGCGCACCGAGCGAAATGCCCGGTGCGATCAGGCGCTTGCGGATTTCGGTGATGCTTTCAACTTCCTCAACCGGGATCGCCTTGCGGCCTTCGGTGCGGAAATCCAGCAAATCGCGCAGCGCCACCGGCGGGGCTTTGCGCACGATTTCGGTGTAGCGGCGATACATCTGGAAACTGTCCGATGCCACCGCCTCTTGCAGCATGTGGATCGCGTTGCCTTCAATCGCATGCGTCTCACCAGTGCGGCGCAGCTTATAGACGCCGCCCACCGGCAGCGCAGGCAATTCGCCACCGAATGCCGCCTCGTGCATGATCAGCACTTTGCGGGCAATACCAGTCAGGCCGATGCCAGAGATCCGGCTTTGCATACCGGGGAAGAACTCCGCCACCAGCGCGCGTGATAGGCCGATTGCCTCGAAATTATAGCCGCCGCGATAAGAGCTGATCACCGAAATGCCCATTTTAGACATCACTTTGAGCAAGCCCTTATCCACCGCCTTCTTGTAGCGGTATACCGCCTCTTTCAGCGAGATATTGCCAAACAGGCCACGGCGCAGCCGGTCGGCGATGCTCTCTTGCGTGAGATAGGCGTTGATTGTGGTCGCACCAACGCCGACCAGCACCGCGAAGTAATGCACATCCAAGCACTGCGCCGAACGGACATTGAGGCTGGTGAATGTGCGCAAGCTGGAGCGGACGAGATGCGTGTGCACCGCGCCGGTTGCCAAAATCATCGGAATGCCGCAGCGATCGAGACTCATGTGTTCGTCTGTCAGAACGACATGCGTGGCGCCAGCGCGCACGCCTTCCTCGGCCTCGGCGCGGATGCGTTCGAGTGCTGCACGCAGCCCCGCCTCACCATCAGCCACCGGGAAGGTGCAATCCACTTCGCAGGCCGAACTGCCCATCAGCCCGCGCAGGGCCTCGAACTCGGCATTGCCCAGCACGGGGCTTTCAAGCTGCAGGATCGACACCTGCGCGCGGTCTTCATCGAGCACGTTGCCGAGATTGCCGAGCCGGGTGCGCAGCGACATCACGCGGGTTTCACGCAGGCTGTCGATCGGCGGGTTGGTCACCTGGCTGAACGCCTGGCGGAAATAGTGATGCAGACCGCGATGCTTGTTCGACAGCACTGCAAGCGGTGTGTCGTCGCCCATCGAGCCGATGGCTTCCTGCGAATCTTCCACCATCGGGTGCAGGATCATTTCCAGATCCTCCATCGACATGCCCATCGCAATCTGGAGGCGGCGCAACCTCTCGCCCTCTAGCAGCACTTTTTCGACCGCATCGGACTTAATCACCTTGTCGATCTCGGTGATCGACTTGGTCCATTCGCCGAATGGCTGGCGCTCGGCGAGCATGTCTTTCATCTGCTCGTCGGTATAAAACCGCGCTTCTTCAATGTTCACACCGATGCACTGGCCAGGCCCAACTCGGCCTTTTTCTACAATGTCGCTCTCATCGAGCTTCACCATACCGGTCTCAGACCCAACAACGAGCAGCGCGCTTTTAGAGATAGAATAACGCAAC
>CAIZGT010000181.1 GCA_903932545.1 uncultured Rhodospirillales bacterium | reverse complement strand
GATTGTGCCGAACCAGGCGAAGTCCAAAGCAGCGCCATCAGCATGAAGCCCACAGACACACCGCGCATCGTCGCCCCCTATTTGATCGGCGGCTTTGGCAACACTGCCTCGCCTCGCTCCATCACGTAAGTATAGTCGAGCGAATACCAAGGTGCGGTGACATCGGGTGTTGTTGGGTGCGGCGCATCGTGGCGGATGAAATTGCCGATTGTGGCTTGCGTCACGCCGAACTGCACATCGGTGTCGATATGCGGGTCGGCTTGGTCGTAAACCTGGGAGATCAGCACCTTAAACCCAGGCTTCACGATCAGCGCGTGCAGATGCGCCGGGCGGAACGGGTGGCGATCTTGCGCGCGCAGCAGGCGCCCCACCACACCATTCGTCGGCAGCGGGTAGCCCAGCATCATCACCGTGCGAAACCAAAACAGCCCTTGTGGCGTGGTGGTGAGCTTGCCGCGCAGATTGTGGTCGGCCTGGGTTTCGTCCTGATTTTCATAAAGCCCCACCGGCGAGGCGTGCCAGATATCCACCTCCGCCTCGGCCACCGGATTGCCCGCCCGGTCCACCACCCGCCCGGTGACGAACAAGGCTGGCCCTGGCGTTTCGGAGCGCACCAGCGAGCCGCCGTTTTCAATCCGTGGTGAGTGCATGCGCCAGAACGGGCCGAGCAGATTCTGCGTGGTCTCCTGCGCGCCGCCCTCACCGTTGTTGAGCAGGCACACCAGGGCAGACACACCCAGCGAGCCGCACAGCATCACCGTCTCGTTGTGGCTGTCGGTGGCGAGTTGGCCAAGTTGGTTGATGATGGCGGTGGCTTCCCGAAACTCCGCCTCGGTCAGCCGTACATCGACAATGAAACCGTGCAGATGCTTGATCAGCGCCACCATAATCTCGCGCAGACGCGGATTTTCCGTCCGCTCCATCACCGCGAGCACGGCTGGCGTCACGTCTTGGTAGGTGCTGATGTGCATGAACTGCGTCCGCCCGGTTTGTCGTTGGGGCAAGTATTTGCCGGCGCGGGCAGTGTGGCAATCCGTGTCAAAGGCGGCTTTGCCAGATGGCCGGATCGCGACTGGTGTGGAAGCAGGCGTAAACCACCACCCCGTCCGTCACGAAGCCGAACACAATAATATAGGGAAAATTCTCAACGCTGATTTTGCGCGCGACATCGCTTATCGGCGGATATCGAACGGGGTGAGCGCAAATACGATCAATCGCTTGGTCTAACTCGGAAAGGAAGCGATCCGACAAAGCGCTGCTGATGGACCGGTAATAAGTAACGGCCTCAGCCAATTCATTATCAGCCTCAGGAGTAAACTGAACAGGTAATTTCAACTGGCCAAGCTGTGCAGCTTCGCCCGAACCTGTTCCCATGGAATTAATGTAGTCTGATCAAGCGTGGCAATCCGCCGCTCTAACTCCGCCATCTGCGCGGGCGTCAGCGATGGGTTCTCGTGCTCAATACTGTCCCAAAGCTGCTCAATCAGTTCAAGCCGCTCCTGAACACTCATCGCCTGAATATCAATCGAAACGCCCATCACGCGATCCCGCCAAACCACCAAGATCAGCCTAGAGCAACACCCACACGCAATGCACGTTGATTAAACGTGAAAGCTCTCCCCACACCCACAGCGGCCCTTCTCGTTCGGATTGATGAACGTGAAGCCGGAGGACAGCGTGGTGCTTTGATAGTCCATCGTCGTGCCGATCAGGAACAGCGTGGCCTTGCGCTCAACCAACACCGTCACGCCCTTATCGGTCACCGTCTCATCGCCAGGGCCAGCTTCATCGACCCAAGACAGATCATACGACATGCCCGAGCAGCCCTTGGTGGAAACGCCAATGCGCAGCAGTTTCCCCGCTTGGCCCTTCGCGTAAAGCTTTTGCAGACGCTCAACGGCAGAGTTAGACAACGCCATCAACGGCGGCAATGCGCGGCGGGTGGGTTTTTCGATGTTGGCGGTGGCCATAATCAATCCCCTCAGAACATGTTCAGCGCAAGACGCGCATCTTCGGTCATCCGGCTGGGATCCCAGGCCGGCTCCCACACAACTTCTACATCGCAGCCCGACACGCCGGGCAGTCCGATGATCGCCTCGCGGATTTGCACCGGCAATTCCTGTGCAGACGGGCAGCCTGGGGCCGTGAGCGACATTTCGACCTTCACGAAGCCTTCCGGGCTGG
>CAIZGT010000180.1 GCA_903932545.1 uncultured Rhodospirillales bacterium | reverse complement strand
GCGGCCGCGCCGCGCGCGGGATTGCGGGCATCGTGGTCTATGGTGCAATTCGTGACATTGCAGCACTGCAGGCGGGCTCCCTTCCGGTCTATGCGCTTGGCATCACACCGCGTGGGCCAGATCGGGTGGGTCCGGGGCAGATCAATGTGCCGCTCAATCTTGACGGGATGCTGATCGAGCCAGCAGACCTGATCCTGGGCGACGCAGATGGCGTGGTCTGTGTGCCGTTCGCGCTTGTCGAGAGCGTGGGCGTTGCGGCCCGTGCGCGCCAAGTGGCGGAAGATGCGATCGTGGCGAATATCAAGGCGGGGATTATGCCGGATCGCAGCGCAATTGAGGCGGCCGTGGCTGCGGCAGCTTCCCGTCATAACCTCTGATTTCAAAGCTATTTCGAACCCTTGGGAGACACTGAGATGATTATCGATTGCCACGGCCATTACACCACCGCGCCCAAGCAGCTTGAGGCTTGGCGCAAGCTGCACATCGCCGCCGGTGGTGACCTGTCCAAATGCCCCCCGCCGCCGGTGATCAGCGACGACGAGTTGCGCGAAAGCGTGCTCAACGGCCAAATCCGCATCCAGCGCGAACGCGGCACAGATGTGACAATCTTCTCCCCGCGCGCCTCCGCGATGGCGCATCACGAAACGCCGGGTGAGGGCAATGTTGTGTGGTCCGACATCTGCAACACGCTGATTTATCGCGTGGTGCAGTTGTTCCCGAAGAACTTCATCGGCGTCTGCCAACTCCCGCAATCCCCCGGCGTGCCGGTGGCGAATTGCATTGCCGAGTTGGAACGCTGCGTGACCGAATACGGCTTCGTCGGCTGCAACCTCAACCCTGATCCGTCAGGCGGAATGTGGACCGGCAAGCCGCTGACGGACCGGGAATGGTATCCGATCTATGAGAAAATGGTCGAGTTGGACGTGCCCGCGATGGTGCACGTGTCCTCCTCGTGCAACTGCAACTTTCATGCGACCGGCGCGCATTACATGAACGGTGACACCACCGCCTTCATGCAGTTCCTCACCTCGGATTTGTTCAAAGACTTCCCAACGCTGAAATTCATCATCCCGCATGGTGGTGGTGCGGTGCCGTATCACTGGGGCCGGTATCGCGGCTTGGCGCAGGATATGGGCAAGCCGCTCTTGGGCGAGCATCTGCTCAACAACGTGTTCTTCGACACCTGTGTCTATCACCAACCCGGCATTGATCTGCTGGCAAAGGTCATCCCGGTGAAGAACGTGCTGTTCGCCGCCGAGGTGATCGGCGCGGTGCGGGGCATCGATCCTGAGACCGGGTTCTATTACGACGACACCAAACGCTACATCGACGGCGTGCCCTGGCTCAACGACGCAGAACGCCACGCGATCTTCGAGGGCAATGCGCGGGCGGTGTATGGCCGCTTGAATGCGCAATTGGTGAAGCAGGGGATCGCGGCTTAGTTTGTAGAGCGGACGAGTGAAGCGCCATAAGAGCCGCCGTTGCGATCACAGCGACGGCTTATGGCGCTTCGTTTATCCGCCCTGCACATCCGATCAGGTATTTTATGAACGCCTTAGCCCTCCTCGTCGCTGGTGCCTTTTTCATGGAGTTCCTCGACGGCTCCATCATCGCCACCGCCTTGCCGCACATCGCGGAAACGCTCGGCGGCACGGCGGTGGGGCTGCATGTGGGCATCTCGGCGTATCTGCTGACGGTTGCGATGTTCATCCTGCCCGGCGGCTGGATGGCGGAACGCTACGGCGCGCGACTGGTGTTCACCTCGGCGGTCCTGGTGTTCACCGCAGGCTCGGTGCTGTGTGGATTCGCCGTCTCGGTGGATAGCTTCGTCGCCGCGCGCGTGTTGCAGGGCATCGGCGGGGCGATGATGGTGCCGGTCGGGCGGCTGATTGTTCTGCGCACCACCGAAAAAACCGACCTGCTGCGCGCTATGGCGCTGCTGACGTGGCCGGCACTCACCGCCCCGTTGCTGGGGCCGCCAATCGGCGGGTTCATTGCGGACAATTTCTCTTGGCGATGGATTTTCTTCATCAACCTGCCGCTGGGCTTGATCGGCTATCTCCTCGCCTTTCGCATGATCCCGCGCCTTGACGCGGCAGGAAGGCGGCCATTCGATCTGCGTGGCTTCTTGCTCGGCGCCACATTGCTCGCCAGCACCGAAGCAGCACTCGACCAATTGGGGGAGGGCGCGCAGGATTGGGCGCAAATCGCCTTGCTGGCGGTCATCACGGTGGCGAGCCTTGCGCTGTTTCTGCGCCACATCCACCGCGCCGAGCATCCGCTGGTGAAGCCGTCCACCTTCCAATTCGCCAGTTTCCGCCGGGTGATGAGCGGCGGCACGGTGATGCGGGTGATGATCAACGCGATGCCGTTCCTGCTACCGTTGTGCTTCCAACTCGGCTTTGGGTTGGATGCGTTCAATGCGGGCCTGCTGGTGCTGGCGCTGTTCTGCGGCAATATCGGCATCAAGCCGCTGACCTCGATGATTTTGCGCCGCTTCGGCTTCCGACATGTGATGCTGGTCAACGGCTTCTT
>CAIZGT010000179.1 GCA_903932545.1 uncultured Rhodospirillales bacterium | reverse complement strand
TCTCGATGATGATGCCGTCGAAGCGGCCCTTGCGCTTCATCAGCGCGCCCAGGATGCTGATCAGATCGCCGCGCACGGTGCAGCAGATGCAGCCGTTGTTCATCTCGAACACTTCCTCGTCGGTGTCCACCACGAGGTCGTTGTCCACACCGAGTTCACCGAACTCGTTGATCACCACTGCATATTTGCGGCCGTGCTGTTCAGACAGAATGCGGTTGAGCAGCGTGGTTTTGCCCGCACCCAAATAGCCGGTGAGGACGGTCACCGGCACAAGGTCGAGTTTGGCATCGGTAAGAGTTGCAGACATTATGCGCTCCGAGGATCATTTCCCGCTATATAGGCAGGCTTCAGTGTCGCGGCCATGCTGTGAGCACGCGCTGGCGCAACTCTGCCAAGCGATGCATTGCGATAATCGCCGAAAACCCAGCCGCTTGCGCCAGCCCGGCTTGCGACAACGCCTTGCGTCGCGGCGCGTCCAACGCCAAAGCCACGATATTGGCGGCGATCATCGCCGGGTCATCAGGGTTGATCGGCAACGCGGCCGCCCCCATCACTTCAGCCAATCCGCCGCGTGGTGAGCACAGCAATGGTGCCCCGCACGCCATCGCTTCCAATGCCGATAGGCCGAACGGCTCAGGCTCTCGGCTCGGCACCACCACAATCGCCGCCTTGGCCATCGCCCGCAGCACATCGGCATTCGGCCGCCAGCCGAGCAGTGCCACATTGGCCGCGTCCGCATCAAGTTTGAGCTTGCTGAGGAACACCGGGTCGATCCCCTCCCAACCCGGCTCATCCGCGCCGACGATTTCGGCACGCCAGCCAGGCAACAATTTGAGCGCCTTGGCGCAGGCGGCAACAAAACTATCCGCACCTTTGTCCATCGCCACGCGCCCGGCGAACAGAATGCATTTCTGTGGGGCAGGCTTTGGCACTGCGGTCAGGTCAACAAAATTAGGGAACACCTCCACCGCCGCCCGCGTCTCAACGCCCTCCAGCAGACGCTGGCGTACATAATCCGATACCGGCGCCACTGTGGCCAAGCGTGCGAGCAGAAAGGCGCGCTCTTGAACGGTTTTGGCATATGGCATCGTCTGCGGGTCGTTGTGCAGAAACAAGGTGACCGGGATCTTGGGCAGCTTGCGCGCGACATAAAGCGCCAAATCGGGGCTGTCATGCACCTCAATCAGATCAGGCTGCTGCCCCGCCATCGCCTTCACCGCGCCGGCCGCATAGCGTTGTGAGACGGCAAACGGTCGCCACGGCAGCGACAAAGGCCGAAATATCACGTCGGAAAATGGGGCTGCCACCGGGCTGCCGTATATCACAGCTTCGCCCCCACCAGACGGCCACGCCATCATGCGCGCGAGCAGGCTGATGGCGTGGGCAGCGCTCGGGGAGAAACGCTCCCATGGCGGTAATACGATGGCAATGCGCGGCATAAAGCGGCAACCTTCTGCGGCAGTATCAAACGATTGTGCCGCGAAATATTCGTTCGGCTGACTATGCGGGCCGAACGCGCGTCAGAGCAACCCAAACGATTCGCTTGCCGCGCGTTTTAGCTCAGCGGAGCCTCCATCGCGGCGATAAACCATTCCTGCGGCTCAAGCGCTGCCGCTGCCATCCAGTCCTGCATCAACGGGTGCGCCCGCATAGTGGCGCAATACGCCTCGGAGATCGCGTTCAACTCCGGCGCATAGGCCATGAAGCGGAACACCACGGGCGCATACATGCAATCTGCAATGCCCGGCACGGCCCCGTTGAGATACGGACCGCCCGAGCGCGCCAGCGTCTCGCGCCAAACCGCCTCAATCCGCGCGATATCGGCCAGCACCGCCTCGGTGCGCGCAGCGCCCTTCGCCTGTCGGAACAGGCTCATCGGCATGTTGATGCGCAACTCGCGAAACCCGCTATGCATCTCGGCGGCCACCGACCGGGCATGCGCGCGGTCGGCGCGGGCGACGGGCCACAGGGCAGGGGCCAGCTCGGCACAATATTCGCCAATCGCCAGACTGTCCCAAATCCGATTGCCGTCATGCTCCAGATACGGCACGAATCCCGACGGAGAAGCCGCCTTCACCGCAGGCGTGGATCCGCCGGCGAGCGGGATCATCACCTCCTCCACCGCCAGCCCGGCCAGCTTCACTGCCATCCAACCGCGCAGCGACCAGGATGAATATCGTTTGGTGCCAAGGAAAATGCGGTTCTGCGCCATTCGCGGTCACTCCATTCTTGCCCCGCGCGGCAAACGGCGCGAGGTTTGCACAGTCTAATTCCGTCCCGCAGCCGCCGCCAGGAGTCTGGCCCTATGAACGATCTCAGCCCGCGCCCGAACAATCTTGATGCGTTCTGGATGCCCTACACCGCCAACCGCGCCTTCAAAGCCGCCCCGCGCATGCTCGCCCGTGCCGAGGGGATGCTCTACTTCACCCCCGAAGGCCGCGAAGTGATCGACGGCACGGCGGGGCTGTGGTGCTGCAACGCGGGCCACGGGCGGCGCGAGATCACCGAGGCGATCCAAAAGCAAGCCGCGATCATGGATTTCGCCCCCACTTTCCAGATGGCGCACCCCATCGCCTTCCAGGCCGCGGCAAAGGTGGCCGAAATCACGCCAGACGGGATGGACCGTGTATTCTTCACCAATTCCGGCTCCGAATCCGCCGACACCGCGCTGAAAATCGCGCTCGCCTATCACCGCGCGCGTGGTGAAAGTCAGCGTGTGCGGTTGATCGGCCGCGAGCGCGGCTACCATGGCGTGGGCTTCGGCGGCATGTCCATCGGCGGCATCGGCACCAACCGCAAGCAATTCGGCGCGTTGCTGCCATATGTCGATCAC
>CAIZGT010000178.1 GCA_903932545.1 uncultured Rhodospirillales bacterium | reverse complement strand
GAAGCGCTCTAGCGATTTGCGCACTTTCTCGATCAATTCATCAAGTTCTGGCGGACGCTGCGGCCCGCCCTGCGGAGGCTGGCCCCACGGGTTGTTGGGCCGCTTTGGGCGCGGTGGCACATCGTTCCAGGGGTCCGACTTTGCGATCCAGCCGGGAGCGGGGCTGTTATCCAGCGAGGGCGTCAAATTTGGGTGCTCCTTCGTGCGTCGGGCGTGTTTGGCATGGCGATGGACCGCTGACCATTGGCAGGACGGACGCTTGCCGCCATATGCGGCTACCACATAGATATTGACCGCTCCTGAAAGGTTTTCAAGCCAATGGCCCATCTCAGTTCCGACACGTTACGCCAAGCGCTGCTTCAGTTAACCGACAAGGCAACCGGCCGGCCGTTGCTGGCGGCGTCGATGATCGGCGATATCGCAATTCAGGGCGGTCTGGTGCAGGTCAGTCTGCTGGTGGACCGTGCGCAGGCCGCTGCGATGGAGCCGGTGCGCCGCGCCGCCGAGCAGGCGTTGGCAGCGTTGGCGGGGGTGCAGAACGTCTCGGTGGTGCTGACGGCCCACAAAGCCGCGGCCCCAATTGCCCCTGCTGCGACCGGCAAACCAATGCTGCTGCCGGATGTGCGTTTCATCGTCGCGGTGGCCAGTGGCAAGGGCGGGGTGGGCAAATCCACCACCTCGGTCAACCTCGCTGTGGCACTGGCGCGGCTTGGCCTGAAGGTTGGGCTGCTCGACGCCGATATCTACGGCCCCTCAATGCCGCGCATGCTCGGCCTTAATCGCAGGCCCGAGGTGCGCAATGACCAGATGATCCCGCTCGACGCTTGGGGGCTAAAGGCGATGTCGATCGGCTTCCTGGTCGAGGAAGAAACGCCGATGATCTGGCGTGGGCCGATGGTGATGGGGGCGTTGGAGCAGATGATGGGGCAGGTGGCCTGGGGCACGCTCGACATCATGCTGGTCGATATGCCACCCGGCACCGGGGACGCGCAACTCACCATGGCGCAGCGCGTCAGCCTTGCCGGGGCGGTGATTGTGTCCACCCCGCAAGACGTGGCGCTGATCGATGCGCGGCGCGGGGTGCGGATGTTTGAGAAAACCCAGGTGCCGGTGCTCGGTCTGATCGAGAATATGAGCTTTTTCTGCTGCCCGAACTGCAACCACAATACGCCAATTTTCGGCCATGGCGGTGCCAAGGCCGAGGCGGCGCGGCTGGGGACAGAGTTTCTGGGTGAAATCCCGCTATTGCTGGACATCCGCACCGGGGCGGATGCGGGCACGCCGGTGGTGGCGTCTGACCCAGACGGTGTGGCAGCGCAGGCGTTCAGCGCGATTGCCGCACGGCTTTGGCAGAAACTCACCCAACCGGCGGGCAAAGCGGGGCCAAGGATTGTGATTGACTAAGGCGGGTTAGCGCGCCGCCAACAACCGCGCCGCCAGTCGCGCGACGCGGTCAGCGTTGTGCTGCCAAGTCAGCCCGGCGGAGACGATCTTCGCCTTCGCCGCACGGCCCATATGCTGGCGCAGTTCGGGGAAGGCGATGATCTGGGTTAAGGCGTCTTCCAGCGCGCGGGGGCGGGCGGGGTTGAACAGGAACGCGTCCTCGCCATGCGTGAGGATTTCACGAATATTCTCACTGTCCGGCGCCAGGATCGTCCGGCCCAGAACCATGTATTCGAACAGTTTTAACGGTGATGAATACGGCGTGATGCCAGGCAGCACCGCGATGTCGAAGGCTGCGATGTGGCGCGCCACGTCATCGCGGCCCACCACGCCGGTGATATGCACCCGATCACCAATGCCAAGCTTTGCCGCCTGCGCTTCTAGGTCCGCTCGCGCCGGGCCGTCGCCCACGATCAGCAAGGTCAGGTTCGGCTTGTTGGCAATGAAATCCACAATCCGGTCCAGCGCATTCCATGCACGGATGAAGCCGATGAAGCCGATCACCAACGGCTCATTGGTGTCGCGTGCGCGATCTGGAATAATGACCGCGTTGAATTGCTTGGGGTTGATGCCATTGGGGATGACGGTGATGCGCGACATCGGCACGCCGTATTCTGTCACACTACGGGCGAGCACATGCGTCACCGGCAGCACCGCATCGGCGCTGCGCCAGATCAGCCCCTGCGCCCAGCGACCCAGGCGATGCAGCACCAGCCCGTCGTTGCGTGCGCGTTCCTCAAACAATGGCGCATTCACTTCCAACAGCAGCGGCGTTTTGGACTGCCGCGCCACCCAGATGCCCGCCAGCAAAAACAAGCTGAACCGCTCATAAATCACGTCCGGCTTGTGCTCACGCACCGCGCGGCGCAAGCGCAGAAACGCCGGAATGTTGTAAATCAGTTCCAGCAACTCATACAGCGCGCCGGGAATCAAACGTTTGATCAGATCAATGGTGGCATTTTCACCGCCGAAGCTGGTGTCGTGCCAGCTGGCCGGGCCGACCATAACGATCTCATGCCCGTGCTCGCGCAGGGCAGCGATCAACTCCTCAATGTGAACCGCCTGACCATCACGGGACGCAATGCGATGGTGGAACAGGATTTTCATCAACACGGCCCTTCAGCAATTTGGCGCGAACGTGCCATCGCGTGGCGATAAGCGAAGCGTGATGCAGGAGCAAGGCACTTGCGTTCACCTTTCGGGCATCACAGCGCGAAGTTTATCCGCATACCTCTTTACAACGTGCCCAAGTCATCCCAATTCATTCGATATCAAACAATACAGGAGCGTATGATGGCGCAGGTTTCAGTGGTGTTTCATTCCGGTTATGGCCACACCAAAAAGCAGGCTGAGGCCGTGCTTGCTGGCGTGATCGGCACACAAGGTGCCATTGGGCAGTTGGTGGCGATCAGTGCTGAAGGGCTGATCACCGATGCCGAGTGGGAGATTTTGCTGGCCTCGGACGCGATCATCTTCGGCGCGCCCACTTATATGGGTGGGCCGTCTTGGCAGTTCAAACGCTTTGCCGATGCGTCGTCCAAGCCTTGGTTTGGGCAGGCGTGGAAAGACAAGATTGCCGCCGGCTTCACCAACTCGGCCTCGATGAACGGCGATAAATTCAGCACCATCCAATACATGATCACCCTGGCGATGCAGCATTCGATGGTGTGGATCGGCACTGGTTTGATGCCGTCCAACTACAAAGCGGCAACCCGCAATGATGTGAACTACGTTGCTGGTTTCAGCGGCGCGCTGGCCACCTCGCCATCAGACGCTTCGCCCGATGAAGCCCCGCTGCCAGGCGATCTGGAAACCGCGCGGCTGTTCGGCGCGCGGGTGGCGGCCTACGCGGTGAAAACGCGCGGCTGAAGCTGAAAGCGGCTGATCAATCCCCGATCAGCCGCTTCATTGTCGGCTCAATCGCGGTCCCGAGCATGGAATATCCCAGCCATGACGGATGCAGGCCGTCATATGCCACGTCGTTGGTCAGAAAGCCGCGACCATCGAGCAGCAGCGGGCCGGGGTTGACCACTTCAATCCCCGGTGCCGCGCAGGCGTCGAGCAATTTGTTCGTGGCGGTGATGATCGCCCGCAACGGATCGCTCGGCTCCACCCCGCGTGGCAGCAATTCGATCAGCAAAATTTTGGCGGTCGGCAGGCGTTGGCGCAGTGCCACCAGCACTTCAGACACACCTGCTGCAATGTTGCTGGGAACAGCGCCGGTCCAAAGATCATTGGTGCCGATCAGCAATACCACCGTTTGCGGCTTCAAGCGGGTGCCCAGCGGCATGCGGGGAATGCGCCAAAGGAGCCCTTGTGTGTTGTCACCGCGCACACCGAGATTGAGTGCCGCCCGGGTGCCGTAGAAATGCTGGAACAATTCCGGCGGCCACGCCTCGGTAATCGAGTCGCCGATGAACACCGTGCGCACCCGGCTGAGATCAGCCACCGCAACGGAGGCCTCCAACTCGTTGAGTTTGGCCTGCCAATTCGGATCCTGCAATTGGACCGGCTGGGTTTCCACCGACATAAAGCCGGGTGGGTTGATGCAGGCGGCAGATGCCGTTTGCGCGCAGCCAAAGCCAAAAATCGCGGTGCAAACTGCCAAAGCACTGATGGTGTTGCGAATAAACGTCATGCCAAAATCCCAATCCTCGGTCCGGTGATACAGTGTCCAGTGGCGGTCTGAGAAGGGCTGCGTGTTCACAGTTCGGTGTCTGTTTGACATACTCATCCAATGTCCCATGCCAACTTCATCCATCTGCGCGCCCATTCCAGTTATTCGCTGAGCGAAGGCGCGATTAAGGCCGATAAATTGGCCCAATTGGCACGCGATAACGCGATGCCGGCCGTGGCGATCACCGATACCGGCAATCTGTTTGGCGCGTTGGAATTTAGCCAATATTGCGTCGGCAAAGGCGTGCAGCCCATTATCGGCTGCCAATTGGCGCTCACCCGGCCAGACAACCCGCGCTTGGCGCCGGATCACGTGGTGTTGTTGGCGCAGACCACCACAGGGTTTGAGAACCTCCAAAAACTCTCCTCGCGCGGGTTTCTTGAGACTGATCCGGGCCTAAAGCCACAGCTGCTGCGTGAAATCCTGTTCGCGCATGCCGAAGGGCTGTTGTTGCTCACCGGCGGCACCAGCGGCCCGATTGCGCGGCTGTTGGCGGAAGGCCAGCGCCATGAGGCGGAGCGGTTGCTCGCTGAATTCGCCGAGGCATTCCCCGGACGCACCATCGTTGAACTGCACCGCCACGGCACCGCCACCGAACGGGCGATTGAGCCGGGGCTTATAACCCTCGCAGACTTGCACAATTTGCCGCTGGTCGCCACCAATGATTGCTTCTTCGCCAAGCGCGAGATGCACGAGGCGCATGATGCGCTGCTGTGCATCGCCGAGGGCCGCACGATGGCGGAGAAGGACCGCCGACGCGTCTCACCAGAATGCTGGTTCAAACCGGCGGCGATGATGCGTCAGGTGTTCGCTGATCTGCCTGAAGCCTGCGACAACACCATCGCCATCGCCCAAATGTGCGCCGTGATGGCCGAAACCCGCAAGCCACTGCTGCCGGTCTGCCCGAAGGTGCGCCCCGGTCAAACCGAGGATGAAACCGTGCGCGCCATGGCCCGCGAAGGCCTACAAAAGCGGATGGACACCATCAACGCCAGCCCCGAAGACCGCGCGCGCTACGGCGAGCGGCTGGAATTCGAACTGGGCGTGATCGCCCGCATGGGCTTCCCCGGCTACTTCCTGATCGTGGCCGACTTCATCCAATGGGCAAAGGCGCATGACATTCCCGTCGGCCCCGGCCGCGGCTCTGGCGCTGGCTCCGTCGTCGCCTGGGCGCTCACCATCACCGACATCGACCCGCTCCCCTTCGGCTTGCTGTTCGAACGCTTCCTCAACCCCGAGCGCGTGTCGATGCCCGATTTCGACATCGATTTCTGCCAAGACCGGCGAGACGAGGTCATCAACTACGTCCGCCAGGAATACGGCAACGAGCGCGTGGCGCAGATCATCACCTTCGGCAAACTCCAAGCCCGCGCCGCCGTGCGCGACGTGGGGCGCGTGCTCGGCCTGCCATATGGGCAGGTGAACAAAGTTGCCGAACTCATCCCCAACAACCCCGCAAAACCCGTCACCCTGCAACAGGCAATCGACGGTGAGCCAAAATTGCAAGACATGCGCAAAACCGATGAGGCGCTGGGCCGCCTGCTCGAAATCGCGCTGCAACTCGAAGGCCTCTATCGCCACGCCTCCACCCACGCCGCCGGTGTGGTCATCGGCGACCGGCCGCTCACCGAGCTGGTGCCGATCTACCGCGATCCGAAATCCGATTTCCTCGTCACCCAATTCTCGATGAAATATGTCGAGCAAGCCGGGCTGGTGAAATTCGATTTCCTCGGCCTCACCACCCTCACCATCCTGCAACGCGCTTTGGGCTATCTGAAGCCGCTCGGCATCGATATCGACCTCGCCCTCGTCCCACTCGATGACGCGCCGACTTACGCCATGCTGCAAAAAGGTGATGCCGGCGGTGTATTCCAGTTCGAATCCCAAGGCATGCGCGACGTTCTCAAACAGATGCGGCCCGACCGGCTGGAAGACCTCATCGCCGCCGTCGCTTTGTATCGCCCCGGCCCGATGGCCAACATCCCGGCCTATTGCGCCCGCAAACAGGGCGAGGCGTGGGAGCCGCCGCATCCCGCCATCGCCGATATCCTGGGTGAGACCTATGGCATCATGGTCTATCAGGAACAGGTGATGCAGATCGCCCAGAAGATGGCGGGCTACTCACTCGGCGGGGCCGACCTGCTGCGCCGCGCCATGGGCAAGAAAATCGCCGCCGAGATGGAGCAGCAGCGCAAGATTTTCACCGATGGCGCCACCGAGCGCGGTGTCACGCCGGAGAAAGCCACCGAAGTTTTCGACCTGATGGCGAAGTTTGCCGATTACGGCTTCAACAAATCCCACGCGGCGGCCTACGCGCTGGTTGCCTATCACACGGCCTATATGAAGGCGAACCATCCGGAGGCGTTCCTGGCTGGATGTATGTCTCTGGCATTGTCCAACACCGACAAGCTTGCTGCGTTGCGCCAGGAGGCGAGTCGGATGGGAATCCGGGTGTTGCCGCCGGATATCAACCGCTCGGGTGCGGATTTCACGCTGGAAAGGGATGAGAGCGGCAAGCTCTGCATTCGCTATGCCCTCGCCGCCGTGAAGAAGGTGGGGCAGGCGGCGATGGAGGCTT
>CAIZGT010000177.1 GCA_903932545.1 uncultured Rhodospirillales bacterium | reverse complement strand
CTCGTCGGGCAGGAAGTGGGAGACCACTTTCGCGCTTGGGAACGCATACAGCGGAATGGCGTTGCGATCACCGCCGCCTTCGGGCTGCGGAATCGGGCGCGGTGGTGGGGGCGTGAGCGGCTCGGCAATGTGCCAGCCAGCCACCAGATTGCCTCCGGTGCCGGGGCGGTTTGAATGCGTGTTGCTCCACACGCCATATTGCCAATCCACGATGCGGCCCTGATCGTCGAGTGCGGCGTCGATCTCGGTCACCATTGCGGGGGTGAACGGCTCCCAGGTTTGTTCCTGTTCGCGCATCCACTGCACGCGGATCGGGGTGCCGGGCATAGCGCGGGCGAGCATGGCGGCGTCGGCGGCGGCGTCATCCGCGCCATTATGGCCGTAGCAACCCGCCCCCTCCATATGAATCAGCCGGACTTTGGATTGCGGCATCTTCACCAACTCGGCAATCGCCGCGCGATCGGGGAACACGCCTTGGGTGTGGGTCCAGACCGTGAGTTGGTCCGCTTCGAGCAGCCCCACTGCGCAAGATGGGCCAATAGAGCCGTGCATTTTATAGGGGCGGTGATAGGCCGATTTGAATCGCCGCACGCCCTGGGGGATCGCTGCGGTGCGGTCGAGGATGGTGGTGTCTTTCGCCGGTAAGGCGCGGATGACATCGAAAATCTTGCCCTGATCCGGCAGTTCACGCCCTGGCGTCCAGGTAGCACTCGCCTCCAGCGCCCGCATCGCCTGGATCGCTTGCCATTCCTTGGCTGCGATCACCGCGAGATAGGAGCCGTCGCGCACCACTTTCTGAACACCGGGCATGCCAGCGGCCACATTGAGGTCAACCGATTGCAGCGTGGCACGATAGCTCGGCGGGCGGATCATGCGGGCGTGCAGCATGCCGGGCAGGCGCAGGTCGTGCACGTAGGCGACACCGCCGGTCATTTTCGCCGGAATATCAACGCGCGAAAGGAACTTGCCGCTGATGCGATGGGTTGAGGGGTCTTTTGGCTTCGCGGTGCCGGTCGCCTTAAGATCTGCCGGAACACTCTGCGCCAATTCACCGTAGCTGAGCTTACGTCCATCTGGGGCGATCACGGCACCAGCTTTGGTCGCGAGCTTGTCCTCTGCCACGCCGAGCTTGGCGGCTGCGGCTTGGATCATCAACGCCCGCATTTCAGCCGTCGCGTTGAGAATCGCGGTGCCGGAATTCTTCATCGACAGGCTGCCCGAGGTGTAACCCTCATTCGCCGTGCGCGCGGTGTCGGCTGTCACGAGGTGGATATCACCCGGCTGCACATCCAATTGTTCGGCGGCAATTTGGATCAGCGCGGTGCGGATGCCCTGGCCGAGTTCGCATTTACCGGTAAAGACCGTGATCTCACCTTTGGCATCAATGCGCACCCAACCGGAGAGTTCCGGCAGATCGGTCAGCGCGCCGGGCAGCTTGGTCCCCTCGGCGGCCACGGAGAGATCGGTGTTGAAATACACCACCAGCGCGCCCGCCGAGGCGAGCAGAGTGCGGCGTGAGAGCTTGTTCATCGGGCGATCTCCCCATGCAGCGCCGGTTCAACGCGCTGGCCGCGCATGCTGGCGGCGGCGCGTTTGACAGCGGCGATGATGCGCATATGCGTGCCGCAGCGGCAGAGGTTCGTTTGCATATGCGCGCGAATTTCAGCTTCGGTCGGGTTGTGGTTGCGCTCCAGCAACGCCTGGGCACGCATGATCATTCCCGCACTGCAATATCCGCATTGCGCCGCCTGCTCGTCTATAAACGCCTGTGACACTGCGCCCGGCTTGGCAATGCTGCCCAAACCCTCAACAGTTTTGATCTGCTTGGCCTCCAAAGCCGACACCGGCACCAGGCAGGAGAACGCCGCCTGCCCGTCGACCATTACCGTGCAGGCGCCGCACTGCCCCAAACCACAGCCATATTTGGCCGCGTTGAGCTGCAAATCATCGCGCAGGGCGTAGAGCAGCGGGGTGGCGGGGTCGATATCGAGGTTGTGAACGTGGCCGTTGACGGTGAGCTTGATCATCCAGGGTTATCCCCGTGTTGGTTCAGATCAGATGATAAACAGAGTTTAGGCGAGTGTGCCAATGTTCAATCGCGCACCCAATGTATTCAGCACATGACACAGCGCAGCGCTGATCGGCACACCCTGCGACAGCCGCTCCGCGCGGCGCTTGGCGCGTTCATCGCCGGGCAGACGAATGCCGTCCACGCCCGGCAAGCGCGCCGAATGCCGCAACTCGTCCAGATGCGCCACCACCAAGGCTGCAAACAATTCCGGATCGATGAAGCGTTTGATGTCGAGTGCGAGCACGAATTGGCCGGTGTTGGCGGTGCTCGCGTCATCGGCGTTGAAATCCACAACATGCTTGCCGACGCCCGCATTGTTGAGCGAGCCCGCCAGCAGGCCGAGGATCAACGCCAGCCCCGCGCCTTTGTAGCCACCGATGGGCAGCAGCACGCCGTCTTTGCTGCGGTTGTGATCGGTGAGATCGGAGCCGTCTTTGCGGTCGATCATCCAGCCGGGTTTGAAATCACGGCCTTGCAGCACGTAATTCTTGATCGTGCCGTAGGAAACCACCGTTGTGGCAATGTCCAACACTACCGGCGGCGCGTCTCCGGCTGGCACCGCAATTGCCAACGGGTTGGTGCCGAGCAGCAGATCGGTGCCGCCCCAGGGTGCCATGTGGTTCGCACTCGCCACCGCCGAATAAATCCCGATCATCCCGGCTTCCAGCGGCATGGCGGCGTAGATTGAAGCGGGGCCAGCGTGGTTCGAGCCGCGCACCCCCGCCCAGCCAATGCCCGCCTCACGCGCCATGCCGATCGCTTCCTCGGCGGCACGCGCGACGACGAGATGGCCCATGCCGTTATCGCCATCGATCAACGCGGTGGCGGCGGCGGTGCGGTTGACGGTGATGTTGGGGGTTTTGTTCACGCCGCCCGCTTCCAGACGGCGGATATATTGCGGCAGGCGGAAAATACCGTGCGCATCGGCCCCGATCAGATCGGCCTCCGCCATCAGCCCTGCCACCACCAGCGCGTCTTGCTCGGGTAGGCCCACGGCGCGGAAGGCGGCAGCGGCGAAGTCGCACAATGTGGCGGAGGCGATCCGCGTGACGTCAGTCGGCATGGATATTGGCAGCCTTCAGCAATTCGCCCTTCGCCACATAGTCCTGCGCGATCACGGCGGCGAGTTCCTCCGGCGTGGAGGCCACCGGCAGATCACCATAGTCGATGAGGCGCTTGTTCACCTCAGGGTCGGCCACCGCGCGTTTGATCGCCGCGTTCAGCTTGTCGATGATCGGGCGCGGCGTGCCGGCCGGGGCCATCCAGGCGGCAAAAGACGAGAACTCAAACCCCGGCATGCCCTGCTCGGCAATCGTTGGCACATCCGGCAGCGCGGGCAGGCGGCTGGATTCGGCAAAGCCCAGAATTTTCACCTTACCATCCGCCGCCATCGCCAACGGGGCGGGCAAGGCGATGAACATCACCGGCACATGACCGGAGACAAGGTCGGTGTAAGCCTGGGTCACACCGCGAAACGGCACATGGGTCAGTTGAATACCGGCCTGACGCATAAACAATTCCATCGCAATATGCTGCGGGCTACCCTGGCCGCCGGTCCCGAAATCCACCTTGCCGGGATTGGCTTTCGCATAGGCGATGAATTCCTGCACATTGTTCACGGGCAGGCTTGAATGGGCGATCAGCACCCAGCGCAGCTTGGCCAACAGGCTGATCGGCGCGAAATCCTTGCGCGGATCATACCCCGCATCGGTGCGCATATTCGGCAGCACCGTCACAATCGCATCGTTGACCGCCAAGATGGTATAGCCATCCGGTGCCGCCTTGGCACCCGCGCGCATGCCGAGCAATCCTGACGCGCCGGGTTGATTGTCCACAAAGAACGCCGCGCCGAGGTCATGGCCGACCCGATCAGCGATCAGACGGGTGACGACATCAACGGCGCTGGCAGCGGCGAGAGGCTCCAGCACGCGGACTTGGCGGTTGGGATAATCCTGTGCCTGCGCATGCGCGGGCAGCGTGAGAAGCACCAGCGCAATCACGATCCCCAATCCATCGCGGAATTGGTGCCATCGCGATGGATTGCCATGGCGCTCCTGCGCCTCGCAATGACGGATAAAAAACTGCATTGGAAATTACACCTTTGTTTTCAGCAGCCTGGACGCATTGCCACCCAAAATCGCGATCTTCTGCGCGTCGCTGAGGCTCGCCGTCGCCATCACCTGATCCACCGGATGGGTTTCCCACGGGATCGGGCAATCGGTGCCCAGCATCACCTGTGAGGCTCCCATATTCGCCACCAGATGGCGCAGCGCCTCGGTGGTGAACACCAGCGCATCGACGTGAATCTGATGCCGGTAATCGCCGGGATCTTTCTTCAGCACGATGTTCGGATTGCAATTCTTCGGCGAGACGAAGCAGCTATGTTCGGCGCGGTCCCCCGAATCGCCGATATAGCCGCCGCCATGCGCTGCCAGCAATTTCAAGCCGGGGAAGCGATCCAGCACGCCCTCGAAGATGAAATGTTGGAGGCAAATTGTGGTGTCGAGCGGGTTGCCGATCACGTTGGACAGCCAGCCATTGCCGGCCACCCGCTTGGATAATTCGGGGGCCGAAATCGGGTGGATGAAAATCACCGCGCCCAACTCCTCCGCCTTTGCCCACACCGGATCATATTTCGGATCGGCGAAGCTCTCGCTGAGCAAGTTTGAGCCGATTGCCGCACCCACCAGCTTTTTGTTGCGAATGGCGTCGTCTAGCTGGGCCACCGCCAGTTCGGGGAATTGCATGGTCAAGCCCGCGAAGGCTTGGAGTCGATCGGGATGGGCGGCGTGCATCTCGGCGAGATGGGTGTTGTTCAGATCAACAATCTTTGTCGCGGTCTCACGGTCGCGGCCATACCAATATGGATTGATCGACTGCACCTGCATGTCAATCCCCATTGCATCCATCGCGGCAAGACGGGTGCGCAACACGTCTTCCTTGGCAAGGAAATGCTCTGGCACCCCCTTCACCGGCGGCAACACCTTGGGCGCATCAACGCCCATCAGATCGATGGCATCCTGAAAGTAGCAATGGCCATGCGTGTCGATGGTGCGCACGCGCTGGCCGTTGATGCGGACCGGGAGAGCGGATTTCGGAATTGGTGGATTGGCAGCTCGGGCCGGGGTGGGACGCAAGCAGCATCCACAAAACCCCAGCCCGGTGGCAAGGCCAACACCAGTTGCACGTAGAAACTGCCGCCTGGTTGCCAAAGTTGTCCTCCAAGTTTGTGACGCTTGCTGCGTCCTCTTTTTCTTGGGCTGGTCACTCCAGCCTCGGGGGCGTGCTTGACACACAACCCCACGCTCACCACGCTAAACGAACGTTAACATCCGTCAAGACGCAGTTTGGCGGCATAAAATAACAAGAACGCCACGGGGGACAGCATGGACCACTCAAACGCCGCCTTGCGCACCAAACTACCACGCCGTTTGCTGTTGGCCGGCGCTGGGATGTTGGCGCTGCCAAAGCTGGGCCGTGCCGCCGGTTATACCGATCGCACGGTGAAGATTATCACCGGCTTTGCCCCCGGCGGCCCGGCCGATGTGCTGGCGCGCTT
>CAIZGT010000176.1 GCA_903932545.1 uncultured Rhodospirillales bacterium | reverse complement strand
GACAACGCGCCCTTCACCCCGCAACAACGCGCCTGGCTCAACGGCTTCCTCGCCGGGCTCTACGGTGGGGCCGCGCAATCCAGCGCCGTCGCCGCAGCGCCGGTTGAAGCCGAAGATTTCCCTTGGCACGACCCCGCCATCGAGATGGATGAGCGGATGGCGATGGCTGAGGGCAAACCGCTCAAGCGTCGCCTGATGGCGGCGATGGCGCAGCTTGATTGCGGCCAATGTGGCTATCTCTGCCAGACTTATGCCGAGGCGTTGGCCGAGGGCAAAGAGGACAGCACCTCGCTCTGCGTGCCGGGCGCGAAAGTCACGCAGAAGATGGTCAAGGCGCTTCTCGCCGAAGCCCCAGCCGTGACAGTGCCCGTGGCAAAGGCCGTGGTGGCGGAAAAGAAACTTGCCTTCGTCCGAGTGCTATCCGCCGACCGGATCACGCTGCCCGGTTCGGCCAAAGATGTGCGCCATGTGAAGATCGACCTTACCGGGTCTGGGCTTGTCTATGAGCCGGGCGACTCCATCGGCATCACTGCGAGCAACGATCCGCATCTGGTGAAAGCCTTGCTGACCGCGCTCGGCGCCGGTGGCGAGGAACTCGTCCCCTGCCCGGACGGCATCGCCCGTCCAATCCGTGAGGCGTTTCTGTCATACCTCGACATCGCCCGCCCACAGGATCGCACCACCGAATTGCTTGCCATGGTTGCAACCAACCCGGCGGACGCGGCGGCGTTGCGCAAGCTCACCGATGGCGATGATGACGCGCAGCCGACCGATGCCGATTTGCTCGACCTCATCGAAGCCTTCCCTTCAGCACGTCCACCGCTGGCCGATCTGGCAAAAAGCCTGCCGAGCCTGAAGCCGCGTTTGTATTCCATCGCCTCCTCACTGCGCGCAACGCCGGGGCAAGTGCATCTCTGCCTCGGCGTTGTCACCGCTGAGCGGCGTGGGCGGGTGCGCCAAGGTGTGGCAAGCTGCTTCCTCGCTGAGCGCGGCGTAGAGGCGGGGCCGATTGCGGCCACCATCACCGTGAGCCATTTCCGCCTGCCGAAAGACCCGGCTACTCCAGTGATTATGTGCGGCCCGGGCACCGGCATCGCCCCATTCCGCGCCTTCCTACAAGAACGCGCCGCACTCGGGCTCAAGGGCAAAACCTGGCTGTTCTTCGGCGACCAGAAGGAGGCCACCGATTACCTGTTCCGCGATGAGATGATGGGCTGGATTGCCGACGGCACGCTGTCACGCATCGACACCGCGTTCTCGCGCGACAGCGACAAGAAGGTTTACGTCCAGAACCGCATGCACGAACAGGCGCCCGATCTGTGGCGTTGGCTGCAAGATGGCGGGCATTTCTACATCTGCGGTGACGCCAGCCGGATGGCGAAGGATGTGGACACTATGCTCCGCCGCATCGCCCGCGAGCAGGGCGGCATGAGTGAGGATCAGGCGCGGGATTGGATTGTCGCCCTGGCACGACAAGGGCGGTATCAGCGCGATGTTTATTGAGCCGAGCATCCGCACGACCTGCCCGTATTGCGGCGTCGGCTGCGGGGTCGTCGCCGCACCGACCGGCCCCGTCACCTCCGCCATCGCCGGAGACAAAGCGCATCCGGCAAATTTCGGTCGCCTCTGTTCGAAAGGTTCGGCTTTGGGCGAAACCCTCTCGCTCGATGGCCGCTTGCTGCACCCGGAAATCAACGGCGCGCGTGTGTCATGGAACGCAGCACTGGATGAGGTGGCCCAACGTTTCGCCGCCACCATTGCCGAGCATGGCCCAGATTCTGTGGCGCTGTACGTCTCCGGCCAGCTTCTTACCGAGGATTATTACGCCGCCAACAAATTCACCAAAGGCTTCCTTGGCACTGCCAATATCGACAGCAATTCCCGCCTATGCATGTCCTCGGCCGTCGCGGGCCACAAGCGGGCGTTTGGCGAGGATATTGTTCCAGCGGTCTATGAAGACCTCGAACTTGCCGATCTGGTGATCCTGGTTGGCTCGAATACCGCATGGTGCCACCCCGTCCTCTACCAACGGCTGCTTGCCGCGCGCGAAGCCCGCCCGGGCACCAAGCTCGTGGTCATCGACCCGCGCCGCACCGCCTCTTGCGAAGGGGCGGATTTGCATCTGCCGCTGCGCCCCGGCACCGATGTGGCACTGTTCAACTTCCTGCTCGGACAACTCGCAAAGGATCAATCGAGCGAAGCCGTCCAAGCCGCCCGCGCCTCCTCACCCGACCTTGCCACCACCGCCCAGCTTTGCGGCGTGGCCGAGACGGATCTGTCGCAGTTCCTCGCATGGTTCGCCGCCACGCCTCGCGCCCTCACACTGTTCAGCCAAGGCGTGAACCAGTCCAGCGCCGGGACGGACAAGGTGAACGCGATCATCAACCTGCACGTCGCCACCGGCCGCATCGGCCTGCCCGGAGCTGGGCCGTTCAGCCTGACAGGCCAGCCCAACGCCATGGGCGGGCGCGAAGTGGGCGCGCTGTCAAACCTGCTGGCTGGGCATCTGGAGTGGGACCAGCCCGGCCATGTCGATTTGATACGCGCCTATTGGGACGCTCCGAACATGGCGAGCGCACCGGGGCGCAAAGCCGTCGATTTGTTCCGCGCGATTGGGAACAAAACCATCAAAGCAGTTTGGATCATCGCCACCAACCCAGCGATTTCGATGCCCGAAGCTGCCTCGGTGCGTGAGGCGTTGCGCGGTTGTGAGACGGTGGTGATCTCCGAGGCGATGCGCGAGCAGGACTCGGTGGACCTCGCCCATATCCGCCTGCCCGCTTTGGCCTGGGGCGAAAAAGACGGCACGGTGACGAATTCCGAGCGGGTGATCTCCCGCCAACGCGGCTTTCTACCGCCCGCCGGAGAGGCCCGCGCCGATTGGTGGATCATCGCCCAAGTCGCCGCGCGTATGGGCTGGGCGCGGCAATTTGCGTGGAAATCTTCGGCTGAGATTTTCCGCGAACACGCCACCCTCACCGGGCTTGCGAACAATGGCCGCCGCTTGTTCGACATCTCCGGCCTCGCCCACAAAACCGATGCCGATTACGCCGCGATGGAGCCAACTCGCTGGCCGGTCCCCGCTTCGGGTGAGAGCACCGCGCGTTTCTTCCCCGCTGGCATTGGCGCCAAGCTGGTGCCAACCCCTTTTCGCGAGCCGGTTCGGACCCCGAATGCCGATTTCCCGCTGGTGCTCAACACCGGTCGCATCCGCGACCAGTGGCACACCATGACGCGCACCGGCAAAGCGCCGCGCTTGTCGGCACATTTGCCCGAGCCGTTTCTTTCGATCCACCCGAACGATGCCGCAGGCGTTGCAGAAGGCAGCTTCGTCCGCCTCGACGCCATCACCGGCCATGCCATTCTGCGCGCCCGGCTCGACCCCGGCCAACGCCCCGGCAGCGTGTTCGCGCCGATGCACTGGACGCGGCAATTCTGCCCGGAAGGCCGGATCAACCAGAGTGTGAACGCCGAGGTGGACCCGATCAGTGGCCAGCCCGAACTAAAACACACACCAGTGCGCATCTCACCTTGGGCACCCGAATGGCACGGCTTCCTGCTCAGCCGCGCGCGTCTGGGTGCCGATTTGGTGGAATGGTGCGCCATCATCCCCACCGCTGTTGCGTGGCGGCACGAGATTGCAGGCACTGAGCCCGCCGAGACGGAATTCGTCAGGTTGCGCGATCTGATCCCGCATCCCGGCGCATGGATCACGCTGTCTGACCCCGCCAGCGGGCTACATCGCGCCGCACTGGTGCAAGACGGCGTGTTGCAGCGGTGATATTCCTCGGCCCCGATCACCTGCTGCCCGCGCGCGATTGGTTGGTGAGCCTGTTCGAGCGGGACCGTATCACGCTGGCAGAACGCCGCGCCTTGCTCGCCGGACTGCCCGCCGAGGGTGGCGCGCCGGAGAAGCCGGTATGCGTGTGCTTCGGCGTGGGCGAGAGCCGCATCCGGGCAGCGATTGATGCCGGGTGCGTCTCGGTTGAGGCGATTGGAACCGCAACACAAGCCGGCACAAATTGCGGGTCGTGCAAGCCGGAGCTCAGGGCGTTGTTGGCGAGTGTGCCCGCATAAGGACCGTCATCGCGAGGCGCTACCGAGCGATGACGGAAATAGGAGACCATGACAAGCTGGTGGCGAATCAAGCCGCCGTCACGCCCAGATACCGCTCCAACACCGCATCATCATGGCGCAACTCAGCCGAAGGCCCACGATACACCACCGCACCACGCTCCAGAATCGCGGCCTGATGCGTCACTTGCAGAATTTTCTGCGCGTGCTGTTCCACGATGATGGTGGACAAGCCCTCATCGCGCACAATCCGGCTCAACGCCGCCATCAGTTCCTGCACAATAATCGGCGCCAACCCCTCGGTCGGTTCGTCGAGCAGCATCAGCTTCGGGTTGAGCACCAAAGCGCGCCCCACGGCCAGCATCTGCTGCTCGCCGCCCGAAAGCTGGTTGCCCATGTTCCCTCGCCGTTCCTGCAAGCGCGGGAACATCTCATAGACGCGCTTTATGTCCCACGGTCCCTTGCGCGCCACCGCCGTCATGTTCTCCTCAACCGTAAGGCTGCGGAAGATGTTGCGCTCCTGCGGCACCCAGCCGATGCCAACATGGGCGCGCTGTTCCGGGGCGAGCTTGGTGATGTCCACGCCCGCGAGCTTGATTGTCCCACCGCGCCAACGCGTCACACCCACGATGGAGTTGATCAGCGTGGTTTTGCCCATGCCGTTGCGACCGAGCAGCGCCAGCGACTGGCCTTCTTGCACGCTCAACGACACATCGCCCAGCACCACCGCGTTGCCGTAACCGGCAGCGAGGTGGGAAATCTCCAGGATATTAGCCATGTGCCTCGTCTCCCAGATAGACTTCCCGCACGCGCGGATCAGTGGAGACTTCGGCAACCGTCCCCTCCAGCAACAACCCGCCTTGCACCAGCACCGAAATCCGGTTGGCGAAGCGGAACACCAGATCCATATCGTGCTCGATCAGCAGCACCGTCACGTCTTCGGGCAGTGCAGCCAGCCCGTCCATGATCTCGCCACGCTCGCCTTCCGGCACGCCCGCTGCGGGCTCGTCAAGCAGCAGCACGCGCGGCCCGCACGCCACCGCCACCGCAATTTCGAGCAGGCGTTGCTTGCCATAAGGCAATGAATTCACCTGCCGGTTCATTACATCGATCAAATCGAAGCGTTCCAGCACATCCACGCAGCCCTCAACCACTCGCTTGTCTGAGCCGATGCGGCGGAACATGTTGCCGTCCAGCCCCAGGCGGCGTGACACCGCAAGGCCCACCGTCTGCAACGGCGTGAATCCTGGAAACAGCTGGTTGATCTGGAAGGTGCGCACCATCCCCAGCTCCACCCGACGCGCGCGCGAGGTGTTGGAGATGTCTTGCCCGTCCAGCTCAATCGTGCCGGAAGTGGGGGTCAGCACGCCGGTCAGCAGATTGATCAGCGTGGTTTTGCCCGCGCCATTCGGCCCGATCAGCGCATGCCGCGCGCCGCGTTCAAGGCTGATCGACACATCATTCGTCGCCACCAGCCCGCCGAAGCGGCGCACCAGATTGCGGGTTTGCAGGGCGATTGTCATACGGTTTGCCCCTTCAAACGGCGCCACACCATCGTCGGCACACCGATGATCCGGTCCCGCCCGATCAGCACGATAGAGATCAAGATCAGGCCGATCCAAAACTCCCAATATTCGGGCGTGAACTGCGAAATCGCGTCCTGCACAATTTTGAACAGCAACGCGCCGATAATCCCGCCATAGAGATAGCCGGTGCCGCCAATGATCAAAATCAGCAGCAAATCCGCCGAACGATGGAACGCCAGCACGTCGAGCGAGGCAAATTGTGTTGTCTGGCACAGCAGGGCGCCCGCAACCCCTGCCATCGCCGCCGCCAGCGTATAAACCACCACCAAGCGCCGCGTGACCGGGATGCCAATGGCTGAGGTTCGCAGCGCATTCTCCTTCACCGCCCGCACCGACCAGCCGAACGGCGAGAACACGAAGCGCCGCGCAATCACGAACAGCACGAATGTTACCGCCAGCGAGTAGCCGTAAGCCACCTGTCCAAAGATATCGAACTCGAAGCGCCCGAGCAGCAAGCCGGGCTCTACCCCCTGCAACCCGTCCGCGCCGCCGGTGAGCCATGGCAGTCGGTTGGCCAATTCACCAAGCAGCACACCCACCGACAGCGTAACCATAATCCGCGTCAGATCGGTGCCGCGCAGCACCAGGAAGGATGACGCAAACCCAACAGCGCCAGTGATCGCGGCCACGATAAACAGGCCCAAAATCGGATCCGGCACACCAAATTTGGTGAGCACTCCGG
>CAIZGT010000175.1 GCA_903932545.1 uncultured Rhodospirillales bacterium | reverse complement strand
CCGATATTGGCGATCACCCCACCCGGGGCGATGATCCGCTGGCAGAGCTCAAATGTCGCCGGAATACCAACCGCTTCGATTGCAGTATCAACACCAATTCCGCCGGTGAGTTTCAGCACCTGCGCCGCTGCTGTGCCATCGGTGCTGTTAACGGTGGCGGTGGCACCAAACTTCTTGGCAACCTCCAAGCGCCCCTCATCCAGATCCACCATGATGATCTCAGCAGGCGAGAAGAACTGGGCCGTCAGCAACGCCGCAAGGCCAATCGGGCCGGAACCGACAATGGCGACATTGCCGCCGGGCTGCACGCGGCCGTTGAGCACACCGCATTCAAAACCTGTGGGCAGAATGTCGCTCAGCATCACCAGCGCCTCCTCATCAGCGCCTTTCGGGATCGGGTAGAGGCTGGTGTCTGCATAGGGAATGCGCACGAATTCGGCCTGCGTCCCGTCAATGCTATTGCCCAAAATCCAACCGCCGGTGGTGCAATGCGAATACATTTGACGGCGACAATAAACGCATTTGCCGCAAGCCGTGACGCATGAGATCAGGACATGATCGCCCGCCTTGAAGTTCGCCACGCCGGTGCCGACGCATTCGATCACGCCCACGCCCTCATGCCCCAACACCCGACCCGGTTTGCAGGTAGCAACATCGCCTTTGAGGATGTGCAGATCGGTGCCGCAAATCGTGGTTTTTGTCACCCGAACGATGGCGTCAGTCTGGTCTTTGATCTCAGGCTTCGGATGATCCTGCAGTGCCTTCTGCCCGATGGCTGTATAAACGAGGGCTTTCATCACATGTTTCCAATTTCTGAGTGAGATTGCGAAGAAACGGCATTCGAACGCGGAACAAGTTCAGTGGACATCGGCGTAGTTGTACAAAATTCGAATGTAATTGGCGCGGGTGTAGACGGATTTATCGCTCGCACGCTCCCAGCTCATGATCCCGCGCATTTGGGACACCTCGGCGAAATCCCGCGCCCGCATCCAGGACATGAGCCCACCTACGAGCTTGGTCATCTCGCCGACGCCGCTGTGCAGAATGGCGGAGGTGGTCATCACCACATCGGCACCGGCGAGGAGGCATTTCACCACGTCGTCAGAATTGGCGACGCCAGATGACACCGCCAACGAGGCGCGGCGCATGCGACCGGCAAGAATGGCGGTCCAAAGCAGCGGCAGCCGCAATTCGGCTTGGGTGCTCAACTCCGGTGTGTCGGTGAGTTTCATCCGGCGCAGATCGATATCGGGCTCCATGAGCCGGTTGAACAGCACCAGCCCCGATACGCCGCTTGCCTCAAGCGTGGTGGCGAAATGGCCGATGGCGCTGAGATAGGGCGTGAGCTTGACCGAAATCGGCAGGCCAACCGAATTTGCCACAGCCCCTACGATATCGAGATATTGCGCCTCAACCGCGCTGCCGGATACTGAGAGGTCAGTGGGGATGTGATACATATTCAGCTCAATCGCCGATGCCCCAGCGGTCTCGATCAGCTTGGCGTAGTCTATCCAGTCTGCGCGCGAAGCGCCGTTGAGGCTGGCGATCACCGGGATCGTGAGTGCATCGGTCGTGCGGCGGATCAGATCGAGATAATGATCCGGCCCGAGGCCATAAGGGCCGCTCACCAAGGCAGGAAAGTAATCAGCCGCTTCAGCGGAGATATTGCACGAGGCCGCCATCAGCCCCTGATGGTGGTCAGCTTCGGCCTCAATCTGCTCCTGAAACAGTGATGGCAGGACCACCGCTGCCGCCCCGGCATCTTCCAGTCGGCGCAGATGGTCAAGATTGGCGTTTAGCGGCGAGGCAGAGGCGACGAGCGGGTTTTTGAGGTCGAGCCCAAGATATTTGGTTGCCAGCGAGGCGGTCATGCTGATGGCCCTGCATTTAACTGCGTAGGGGAAAATTTGGTGCCGTTGAAGCCAGCCAATTCCGCGTATTGCTGATATTTCGCCGACACCGCCGCCTGCGCCTCGCGCAGCAAGGCAGCGGCCTCCTCCGGCTTGGTGGTGGCGAGCGAGCGATAGCGCAGTTCGTTGTAGGCATAGTCCTTGAGCGGAATACGCGGTTGCGGGCTGTCCAGCCGGAACGGATTTTCACCGACGCTGCGCATCTGCGGATTGAAGCGAAACAGCGGCCAATAGCCGCAGGCAGTGGCAAGTTCCTGCTGTCGCATGCCTTTGCGCATATCGATGCCATGCGCGATGCATTGGCTATAGGCGAGGATGATGGACGGGCCCGGATAGGCCTCGGCTTCACGAAAGGCCTGCAGGGTGTGCTGCGGGTTGGCACCGATCGCCACCTGGGCGACATAGACGTTGCCATAGGCGATCATCTGCAACGCCAAATCCTTGCGCGGCGTTCGCTTGCCGGAGGCGGCGAATTTGGCCATAGCGCCCAGCGGGGTGGCTTTTGAGGCTTGACCGCCAGTGTTGGAATAAACCTCGGTATCAAGCACCAGCACGTTAACATCACGGCCTTGCGCGAGCACGTGGTCAAGGCCGCCATAGTCAATGTCATAGGCCCAGCCGTCACCGCCGACGATCCAGATACTCCGCCGCACCAGGCTGTCGATCACCGAGAGCAGATTGAGCGCGTCCGGATCATTTTGCAGTTCGAGCACACGCAGCTTTAGGGCCGCCACACGCACACGCTGGGCGCGGATGTCAGATTCCCGCACCTGCGGCGCGCTGGCGATGGCGGTTGCGAGTTCCTCGCCGATGCGTGGGGCGAGT
>CAIZGT010000174.1 GCA_903932545.1 uncultured Rhodospirillales bacterium | reverse complement strand
CAGCTTCGCCCCCACCGCCCCCAAGCCGGGATCGGCATGCAGCGCATCCGCCAGGGCAGCGATGGCGCCACGCATCACCTGCGTGTCGTTGTTCAGCAGCAGCACATAGTCTCCCCGGCAATGCGGGATCGCTGCGTTGCAGGCGCCGAGAAAGCCGAGATTCTTCGGATGCCGAACCACGGATAATCCGCGCACTTTGACGAATTCCAACATGGCCGGATCGGTCGAGGCGTCATCCGCCAGCACAATCTCAACGTTCGTCCCAAGATCGGATTCAGCCAATGCCATCAGACATTCAAGGGTGAGGGAGAACTGATTGAACGCTGCGATCAGCACAGACACCTGCGGCACGCGCGGCTTGCGGAATTTCAGCCGCGCCACCTCCCTAGCCGGATCACGACTTACAATCAGCGCTGGTGGCACAAGCTGCACGTCGTCAATCTGCTCCTGCCGCGCCTGCGCCAGACCCTCGCGCATGCTGGTGTCCACCAAACTCAGCGTATCAGCACCGAACGCCAGGAAATGCAGAAACGCGGGCAAGCCAGAGATCACCGCATGCGGCACCCGCGCGCGGTAATGGGCCGAATTGAAATGCGGCCCTGGATTGCGACACTCCCGGTCGCCGAACATGATGAAATGCCGCGTGGCGAGGTATGGCTCCTCCGGCACATCATCATACATGGCCTGATACCACACCGGATCGAGCCACTTATTCGGCCGCTTCCCACTGCGCGCGCCTTCACTGAGGAAATGCCGCAACAGCCCATCTTTCGGCACAACCCCAAACTGGCTGGCGTAACAATCCAGCCTGAAATACGGGCTGGGATCCGCCAGATCGTGATCGAGCACATCCAGCAACCCATCCACGTTCGGCACCTCACCGATCACCGATGGATTGCGTGAGACGATGAAACTCAGATCGATCAGCGGATGCGGCGCGCGCAGGGCGGCGATACCAGTGTCGAGAAAATGCAGCAGCGGGTCCTCATCCGCTGCCAGCACCTCAGGCCCCACCGCGCGGTAATATTCCGGGTCGAAGAACAGCGACACATTGGGCCGATCCGCCACGTTCAGCCGTAGATACGCCGCAACCGCATTCACATCCGCCCGCGGCCCGCCCATCGCCGCGCGGAACAACTCTTCGGAGACAAAGCGGGAGCACAACAGGCGGTGCGCACGGATCAGTGCCTCCATGGTGTCGTGCAGTCCGTAGCTGAATGGACACGAAGATTATCTGTCAGCCGCTAACGCGCCCATACGTCGAAACACCTAATATTGCCGGGGGGCGCAGTAGCTGGCATAACGTGGCGCGCTTTCGAGCGGGTATCACGAGGATTGCATGCGTATTCTGCTCACTGGCGGCTGTGGTTTCATTGGGTCCGCCGTGGTTCGTCATCTGATCCGCGCCACTGGGCACAGCGTGGTCAACATCGACAAGATGACCTACGCCGCCTCGCCAGACGCGATTGAGGAAGCCGCCACCCATCCGCGCTACACCCACGTCAAGGCCGACATTGCCGACCACGATGCGATGCGCGCGGCCTTCGTCACGCATCAGCCAAATGCGGTGATGCAT
>CAIZGT010000173.1 GCA_903932545.1 uncultured Rhodospirillales bacterium | reverse complement strand
GTCCAGGATCTGCCGCCGCCAGTTATACAGCAGCCCACTGCTGATGCCGTACTTGCGCGCCACCTCCGCCGGTGTCAGCGCAGGCCCAAGGCTCTCGGCAACGATCTCGCGCTTCTGCTCGAGGCTCCACACCCGCCGACGCTCGCCCCGCGTGATGACCTCCACCCGCGGCATACGCACGCCCTTACGACCAGTCGTAAGGGCGTCCTCAGCAACTTCGGTGATGACCGGCGGCGCATCGTCCATGCCGCATTTGCATCACGCGCTGATCAACGCCCGCAATGTGTCGCCGCTGACTCGCTTACCCTGATGCAAACGCTCGTCGTTGTAGAAGCTCAGCCAGCAACCGATGCCGCGGCGCGCCTGCGGCACCGAGGCGTAGGCCTTGATGTAGATGTCCTCGTACTTCAGGCTGCGCCACAGCCGCTCGATGAAGATGTTGTCCAGGTAACGGCCTTTGCCATCCATGCTGATGCGGACACCGCCGGCCGTAAGCACGCCGGTGAAAGCGCTACTCGTGAACTGTGCGCCCTGATCGGTGTTGAAAATACTGGGTGGACCGTAACGATCCAACGCTTCCTGCAAGGCCTCAACACAGAATCCGGTGTCCATGCCGGTCGACAAACGCCAGGCCAGAACCCGGCGGCTGAACCAGTCCATCACCGCGACCAGATAGACGAACCCCTTCGCCAGCGGAATGTAGGTGATGTCGGCGCACCACACCTGGTTCGACCGATCAATCACCAGACCTCGCAAAAGATAAGGATAAACAACGTGGTCCGGGTGGCTGCGGCTGGTGTTCGGCTTCTGGTAGATCGCCTCGATCCGCATCACGCGCATCAGACGTCGCACCCGCTTGCGGTTCACCGTCCAGTGCTCACGACGCAGCACCGCAACCATGCGACGGGCGCCGTAGAACGGTGCCGCCAGATACAACTCGTCGATCCGGCGCATCAGCCGCAGATCGTCCTCGCTCACCGCCGCCGGGCGCCAATACAGCGACGAGCGAGCCACCTTCAGCAGGCGGCATTGCGCCACGATTGACAGATCGGCGTCGGCGCCGTCCACCAGCGACAGCCGCGCAACCTGGTTCATGGACCAGACCTTTTGCGAAAAAAATCCCGCTCGACCGTCAATTCGCCGATCTTTTCGTACAGCTTGGCCAGTCGTGCTTCCTCGGCCGCAGCGGCGTCCGAGGCTCCGCCCTTGCCTTTGCCAAACAGCGAGCCGACCCCGTCGATCACCGTCTTCTTCCAGGCGTGGATCTGGCTGGCATGGACGCCATACCGGCTTGATAGCTCCGCCACGGTGCAGTCCTCGCGAACCGCTGCCAATGCCACCTTCGCCTTGAAATCAATGCCGTGCTTTTTGCGAACATTCGCCATTCGTAACCCCTGGCTCTCAGGCCGTTTTAGGGGCGCGAGTCTCTCTTAGCTACCTGTCCAGGATTCGGGGACCACCTCAGTAGGTGGCATGGCGATTGCGTCCGCAATTCACGACGATCCACCAGACTCCCCACCCAAAGCCTAGTGAAGGGGATCCCAGACACACCCGTCTGGGATCCTTTCTCATTTACCCAAACAACCGGTTCACCTACGGATTCATCATCGGAGTACGTAGGGCCATGCCTGGGCCGATCGAGTAGCGCAGCACGCAGCCTCGACATCCTCCCCTCCGTGAATATGTTGTCCGTCAACGGTGTACCAACACCATGTGAGCCGGGAGGTGTCGGCATAACCGGTGGCAGGCATTCCGATC
>CAIZGT010000172.1 GCA_903932545.1 uncultured Rhodospirillales bacterium | reverse complement strand
ATTTAGCCAAGGTTCCGGGAACTGGTTTCGTATCCCATGTAGCTTTAGCGTTAGGGAAAGCAACCCATATTTTAGATAGTTCAGACGCGTCTATTCGGCCTACTAGTTTCTCTTCCAGTTCGATGATTTTATCTATCTCCGAGACTTTTAAGAATCTTTTAGGAGCATGCAACACCCCGCGCTTTGCCGTGCTCATCCCAGCGTCTGACTGCACACTGCATGTGCCGATGCCGATTGGCGACTACACCGATTTCTACGCCGGCTATCACCACGCCCTCACCGTCGGCACCATGCTGCGCCCGGATATGCCGCTGCAGCCGAACTACAAGCATCTGCCGGTGGCCTATCACGGCCGCGCCTCCTCGGTGCGCGTCTCAGGAACGCCGCTGCGCCGCCCCAACGGCCAGCGCAAACCAGGGCGTGATCCGGAGCCGAGCTTTGGGCCATCGCGCAATCTGGATTTCGAGTTGGAACTCGGGGTTTGGGTTGGCACGGGCAACCCGCTTGGTCAGCCAATTCCAATTGAGCAGGCTGAGGCGCATATCGCCGGGTTCTGCCTGCTCAATGACTGGTCAGCACGCGATATTCAGGGCTGGGAAGCCACCCCGCTCGGCCCATTCCTGGGCAAAAGCTTTCTCACCACCATCTCGTCCCACATCGTCACGCCCGAGGCGCTGGCACCGTTCCGCTGCAAGGCATTCCAGCGCGCGGCGGGCGATCCGCAGCCGATGGAATATCTGTCAGATGCAACTGACCAAGCGCAAGGCGGGCTTGATATCACACTGACAGCGCATCTGCTCACGCCAGGCCTCGCCGCCGCCGGTCTGCCGCCGCATCTGCTCACCCACACCAACGCCACCGCAATGTATTGGACGGTGGCACAGCTTCTCACCCATCAGGCAAGCAATGGCTGCGATCTGCGCCCCGGCGATCTGCTCGGCAGCGGCACACTCTCCGGCCCCACGCCAGACAGTGCGGGGTCACTGCTTGAAATCACCAAAGGAGGTCGCGCGCCAATCACGCTGGCATCCGGCGAAACCCGCCGCTTCCTCGAAGACGGCGACACCGTGGTGATCAGCGGGCGCGCCGAGACGCCGGGATTTATCGGGATCGGCTTTGGCGAGTGTATTGGAACGGTTACGGCCTAACCGTCATTGCAAATGAAGTGCAGCAATCCACCGCGATCCAGCCAACCCAGAAATGGATTGCCGCATTTCGTTTGCAATGACGGTTATTACGCCGCCCGCTTCGCCTCAATCACATCCCAAATCGCCGCCGACAAATCCGTCCCATCAAACCGTGCCACTTCCTGCAAGCCAGTGGGGGACGTGACGTTGATCTCAGTCAGATAATCCCCGATCACATCAATCCCCACGAAAATCAGCCCCTGCTCACGCAAAGTCGGCCCAATCCGCGCGCAGATTTCGCGGTCACGCGGCGTGAGATCAATCTTCTCCGGCCGCCCGCCCACATGCATGTTCGAGCGCGCCTCACCCTCGGCCGGCACGCGGTTGATGGCACCCATCGGCACGCCATCAATCAGAATAATGCGCTTGTCGCCCTTGCGCACCGCTGGCTCGTAACGCTGGATCATCAGCGGCTCGCGTGAGCGGGCGAAGTGCATTTCGAGCAGTGAGGCAAGGTTTGTGTCATCATGCTTGATCAGGAACACCCCCGCCCCGCCATTGCCGAACAGCGGTTTCACCACGATGTCCTTATGCGTCGCGCGGAAGCCCTTGATCGCGTCGATATCCCACGTCACCAGCGTGGGCGGCATCAGATCGGGGAAGTGGGTAACCAGCAGCTTCTCCGGCGCATTGCGCACACTGATCGGGTTGTTCACCACCAAGGTTTGCGGGTGGATATGTTCCAGCATGTGGGTGGCGGTGATATACGCCATGTCGAACGGCGGATCTTGGCGCATCAGCACCACATCCATCGTCGAGAGATCAAGCAATTCGACGGGGCCAAATTTAAAATGATCGCCGCGCACCCGCTGCACCGTCACCGGGCGAGCACGCGCTTGCAGGCGGGAGGTGAACGGCATCCCCTCTTTCGGCACGCCCTCGCTGAGCGACAAATGCCGCACTTCATAGTGCCATAGCTTGTGGCCGCGCGCCTGGGCGGTGAGCATGAGTTGGAATGTGCTGTCTCCGTCGATCCCGATGGTCTCCATCGGGTCCATCTGCACAGCGACTTTGAGGCTCATGGTGGTGCTCCAGGCTGGTCCGATAATGGATGTCGCCTAATTCATCCGTCCGCGCAACTCACGCGCCTCACCCCGCACGCGCTCAGCGGCAGCGCCTTCTGGCACCAGGGCCAGGAATCGGTCAAAGCAATCAAGCGTTGCCGCAATCTCATCGTGCTGTTGATGCAGCACAGCCGCCTCAAGCCACAAATGCGGCTCCTCGGGCGCGATGCGCAGCATGTCGCGCAGCGTGATCAGGGCTGCGTGGCTCTGGCCGCGCAATTCCTGGCGAGAGCGGATATTGCCGTGCAGGCGCAGCAGAATGTCGCGATTGGTCATCGGCGCCAGCATCTCCCGCCGCAACGCCACCCGCTTGCCATGCACCCGACGAAGGATTTTGCGCAAATCCTCGATGCTCATAATCCGCCCGCCATCAAACACATCAAGCACCACCTGATGGTTGCCTGCGCCCAACCCCACCAGGAAATGGCCCGGAAAGTTGATGCCGAACGCCTCCCATCCAGTGGCGCGCGCGGCGTGCAGCCAGATGATGCCCAGCGCCACCGGCAGGCCACGGCGGCGCTCGATCACCCGGATCAGATTGGCGTTGTCCAGATCGTCATAGGTCTCGCTGTCCCCGCGATAGCCGAACTCCTCCGCGAGCAGCCTGGACAGCATTGCCGCACAGCCCGGCAAATCGAGGATGTCCAAATCACTCGCCAACGCCGCCGCAGCACGGGCCATCAGGCTCAAATGCGCGCGGGCTTCGTGCAGATCACCCTCCGGCGCGGCGCGGCGGGCGAGTTGCAGAGCAGCGTCGGCCAAATCGATTTCAGCATCGTCAAGCTGGCCGATAGCGTCGAGGATCAAAGAGAGGTCGGTCATGCGCACAGAGTGTCATTGTGTGCGCAGCGCCGCAATTGTCTGGCGAGGTGCCAAGGCGCAACCGTCGCGCCCAAATCTGGGTGATTTCCGACCCTGATGCGCATCCATGCCCACTGATATAAGCGTTCGCTCAGACGGCATTGCCGCGTTAGTCGCCCGTCTTGCAGGAGATTGATCATGAAAGCCTCCATATTCCTTATTCCAGCCGCCTTGCTGGCATTGTCGGCATGCGGAAACGATCCTGGCCACCGTGCGCTGAGCGGTGCTGGCATTGGCGCTGGCGTCGGCTTGGTTGGCGGCGCGTTGGTTGGCGCTCCGCTCGAAGGTGCCGCCATTGGTGGCGCTGTTGGTGCTGGCACTGGCGCGCTGACATCGCCGAACCAAATTAATCTGGACCGCCGATGAAACCCACCGGCCTCATCGGCGTGCTGCTGCTGCTGGTTGGCATCGGCGCGCTCGCTATCGGACGTTTCACCTACACCACCGAAAAGCCGGTGGTGGCGGTTGGGCCACTCACGGCATCCGTGTCTGAACAGCACAGCGTGGCCCTGCCGGATATTCTGGGCTTCGGCCTGATCATCGTGGGCGGGTTGTTGATTGTTCTCAATCGACGCGAGACCTGAACCTTTAAAGGACCAGACCATATGATCACCAAAACGTTCCTTGCCGGGGCTCTGCTCTGTCTGCCGATAAGCGCGGCCCGCGCGCAGTCGGCGGATGTGAATTCAATCTGGACAATCCGCGGCGAAAACGACGTCGTCAGCACGGCGGCGCGCGGATCGGACCAGAACTACACCGCCGGTGAGGAATTCGGCTGGATGTCCGGCACCAATCGGGGGCCGGATGTTGCCAACGACCTCTCGCACAGCCTGTGGGGAGACGGCACGGTGCGCGTCGGCCTCACGCTGACGCAGCAACTTTTCACTCCCTCCAACAAAGCCCTGCTGGTGCCCAATCCGCGTGATCGCCCTTATGCGGGTTATGATTTCCTCACCGGGATCTTGCTGCATGACACGGCCAATACGCGCGACACGCTCTCATTGAGCCTGGGTGTCATCGGCCCGTTGGCCCAAGGCGGTGAGTCGCAGAACGGCTTTCACACGCTCATCAAAGACGCGCACGCGCACGGCTGGTCGCATCAATTGCCCAACGAGGCAGCGGTCGAAGTGCTCGATCAGCGCACATGGCGCATGCCAATCGGCCAATTGGCCGGGCTGGAAGCGGATGTGCTGCCCGCACTGGCAGTGGGTGTCGGCACTGTGCGCGACTACGCACAGGCCTCCACCATCGTGCGCATCGGCCAAGGCCTGGACAACGATTTCGGTGTGACCCGCATCCGTCCCGGTATCAGCGGTGGCGATGCCTACGGCGCATCTGATCATGTGTCTTGGTATGTGTTTGCCGGTGCGGGTGGTCAAGCAGTCGCGCGCGATGCGTTCTTGGATGGCAACCTGTTCAGCCGCTCAGCCCATGTGGGCCATTTGCCGTTTGTCGGTGAGTGGGAGGCAGGTCTAGGGATAATCTGGCGCGGCGTTCGCCTGTCATATGTGCAAACCTGGCAAACGGCGGAGTTCCGCCATCAATCTCCAGCGCAGTTCAGCTTCGGCTCAATGGCGTTGTCGGTTCGGTTCTGAATGGCGATGGTGCTGGGGTAACGCCCAGCACCATCCAACCCGCACCATCCAACCAGCACAATCCGTTAACGCCAGACCCGTCGGCCTTCATCACGCCCGCCACCGCGACCGCCATCGTGGTCCCCCCAGCCGCCGCCGCGATAATGTCCACCGCCACCCATCGGCTCGACCACGCAGGCAGAAACCGCCATCAGGGTTAAGGCGAGCAGCACAAACAATCGAATTTTCACCAATGCCTCCATATCCTGGCCGAGCGATTTGCACGCCCTGGCGCAGGTTCGTTGGGGTTTCTGACCGCTTTAGTGGATTGCAATATCAACCGCGCGATTGGCCGATTCGGCCGTCTCATTGGGTGTTGCAACAGCTTGGCGGCTTTCACCCGTCCAGCGCGTTTCCACCCGCTCAGCGGCAATTTTGCCGTCATACACCAGCGCATTGCGCACGCCGTCGGCGCGCTGATGCGACAAATGCATGTTGTAGCTGGCGCTGCCGACCGTATCGGTCTTCCCGATAATCGTGGCCTCGGCATTGGGGTTCTGCTGCAGATATGCCACCACCGACCTAATCACGCTCTGGCCATTCGCATCGATGGCGAAGCTGTCGGTGGCGAACGGGACATGGTACCAAATCGCCTGCGGCCCCGGCGCCACCGGCGGCGGGTTCGACACAACCGGGGCAGTGTCGGCGGCGCGATGCTGATACGGCTGCGCGCAGGCGCCAAGCAAGGCCAAGGCTGCCAACGCGGTCAGTCTTGGCAAGTTCATTTTTGAACGCATCATTGTCATCTCCAGGATAAATATTCCAAGAATGACATTACATGCAGAATATATATGGATAAGACTCGGAATATACTCAAAACATTAGCACAATAATCACACAAAAACCTGCGCCACCTCATGCGTGTGGCGCAGGTTTAACTGAGCATCAAATTAAAATCGCAGACGGATCAGGGAGTTTTGATACGGCTGATCTTGGTACCTTCAATGCTGATACCAGCCATCAGGCCCTTCTGGTCGAAGATGAAAGCGTAGGCATCATCTTGCATGGTGGTGCTGGACAGGTTCTTCGCAACACCTTCATTGACCAAAACCACGGTGGGGCCAACGCCGATTTCCCAGCCGTGCGACTCGTGGATATAATTCACGGCCTTGCCGGTCATCAGGAACACCACATAGCCGTAAGATTGCGCGCCGGCCTGCAAGCCCCACGAGCCGGTGAACGAGTTGTAGTAGCTGTCCACCGTGGCGCCCATTTTCAGCTCACCTTCGCCATACGCACCGCCAAAGATCAGCCCAGCTTTGACAATGCTCGGGAAAACCAGAATGGCGCGCGCCTTCTTGGCCACTTCATTGGCGACCGGATTGCTGCCGATCAGCATTTTGATCGCTTGGTCAGAGTCTTGGTTGAGATCAGACACGGAGGCAGCGTGAGCGGCCTGCGGCATGGCGATCAGGCCCAAAGATGCCGTCGCGATGCAGGTCGCCATCAGAATATTACGGATGTTCATAAGAAAATTCCTGTCGTTCGTTGAGGCGCTGAACAACACCGCATCGACTCTGTGATGTAGTTCAACTGTCGTGATTGCAAAATACCGTGCGGCTTTGTTTTGCGTAGCGTCGGAAAATACTCAAAGTTTTGACGCAAAAATTTCGCTGCCGATAAAAATAACCCAAATGACATCAATGCCATCTGGGCTATTTTCAGTTCTAGCAGATGTGGCTCACCGTATTCAGCGAATCACGATCTCCACCCGACGGTTCTGCGGCTCACGCACACCCGGTGCGGTGGGCACCAGCGGCTGCGTGTCACCCAAGGCGGTGATCACGATTGCTTTCTCCGGCACGCCATCTTGCACCAGTTTCTGCGCCACCGCATTGGCGCGGCGCAGTGAGAGACCCTGGTTATAGGCATGCGAGCCGGTCAGGTCGGCGTGACCCTCAACGTCGATCTTGGTGTATTGCACCTTGGTCGCATTGCTCGCCGCATCGGCGATGATCTGCGTGGCACGCACCGAAAGATCGGCGCGGTCCCAATCAAAGAACAGCAAGTAAGAGCGTGATGGGGCCGGGGTGGCGGTGTTGACGGCCGACATCACCGGCGCCGCAACCGGCGCAGGTGCTGCGGGCGGGGTGAACAACGCATAACGCAAGCCAATCAGGGCGGAGTGATTGATGTCACCCAGAACCTTGCTGTTATAGGCACCCGTTCGTGTTGGGCCGGTATAGAACGAGGCGTAGTTGCGATTGAACGGTTCATCAACCAGGCGATATTCCAACGTCACCGCCAAACCAGGCACCTCGGCAATATTATAAGCCAGGCCCGCAATGCCCTGGAACGCCATACCGTTCTGGCTGTTGTTGATCCGCACCTTGCCCAGACCGTCCTGAATGGTGATCCCCGACCAAGTATTGTGCATCAGCCCGCCGCCGAGGCCGAGATAGGGCGATATGCCGTATGCTCCACCGCTGGTGCCCGAGAGATCGAAATCATAGAGCACGTTGAACATCGCGCCGTATTTCTCTTCGGCGCTGCTTGATGATGCGCTAACAGGAAACTGGCTGCGTGGGTGATTGGTGCGGTAATTGCCCTCGAGCTCCATGCGAAACCCGTTGCCAAAGCCATAGCCCACGCTGGCCACAGCGCCCCATCCCGGCTGAAACACCATCGCCACGCCGCCCACCGGAGGTGGCAGCGAGTTTGCTTTGATGTGCTGATCTTCCATGAAGTTAAGACCACCGCCGGCACCAAAATACACGCCAGAAATATTCTGCGCCTGGGCCAATTGTGGCACTGCAAGCAGCATAGTTGCTGTCAGCAGAGCGCCTTTATAGTTCATCATGATATATTCCTTTGGCTGATAATGCGCTCAGGCCTGAACTGGCTGAGGCGCAATGTATTGCGTGTGTACGTCCACGCTGGTTGATCGGGTCGTGCCCAGAACGGCCTTGCCGCGTGCCACATCGGCGGCATCGCCATGCACCACCACCAAAAACCCATCGGCTTTCAACGCCGTTTCGTAGGCAATCACGCTGTCTTTCGGCACGCCGATGCTGGCCAGTGCTGCCCCAAGCGCACTCATGCCGCCCACAATCACAGCACCTTCAACGGCTGAAATCGCGGCCGCGGCGAGGTAGCCCAGAACGATCACATTGCCCACCAGCGGCACTGCGAGGAACACGCCGCCGAAGAACAAGCCCCAAAGCCCGCCCCAGAATGCACCGCGCGATCCCCAGAATTTCATCCGGTCACCAATATTGTAAAAGCCAATCACCTGCTCTTCGGTGTGGTAGCCCTTGCCGATCACGCTGAGTTGCTTCATCGCAAAACCAGCGCTGGTCAGTTCCTTGATCGCGGCCTCCGCCGCTTCATGGTCGGCAAAAACGCCAATGGCGGCATCGTTGGATTTCACTTTGGGATCCAGTCCGGTCAAGGAGCGCGTGATTGGCACTCTGAAGTGGCAGGCGGTTCCAGTAGTTCTTGTAGACCTCGGCCAGTTCCGGGTTGCGGATGAGGATGGCGTTGTTGCTCTGGCCACAGGTTCCGGTGAATGTCCAGT
>CAIZGT010000171.1 GCA_903932545.1 uncultured Rhodospirillales bacterium | reverse complement strand
CCGGACAGCGGACGGTCGAGCAGCGCCATGTTGCCCTCGGCCACCCGATCAGCAACCCGGCCGAAGCATTCGCGATCTTCCGGGCGGAACACAGTCCGCCGCGCCACCGCCACACCCATACCAGGGTCGAGCAGTCGAGGGTTGAGCTTGTCTTCGCCAAAACTGGCCCCCGGAACCATCCGGTTCAGCCCGAAAAATACTGCGCCACCGTCCATGTGCTGTTCCTTCTACGAGGAGAGCCTGCCTCAGCTCCGAGTCGCGAGAAACAATATATGGTGTTCGATGACCGATTCCAACACTATATGTGCTTATAAAGCCGTAACGTTCCGGATTAATATCAATCCAGCAGCGGAAACGCACTTAACGCCGAAGGGGCCGTTACCGCCTCCACCGCGCGCAGATACGAGGCGTCGAGCCCTTTGAAGCTGGTAAGTCCAAGCAGGCCAAGGGTTTCGACGATTTCGATCTCCAGCAGTTCAATCACCCGGACAATCCCCTCAATCCCAGCGGCGGCATAGCCGTAGCAATACAGCCGACCCATACCGACCAGATCAGCCCCCAGCGCCACCGCCTTCACCACATCAGAGCCCCGGCTTACCCCGCCATCCACATAAACCAGCGCCCGCTTGGCCACAGCGCTCACAATCTCGGGCAGCACATCCATCGACCCCGCGCCATGATCCAACTGCCGACCACCGTGGTTGGAGACATACACCGCCGAAACCCCCAAATCGCACGCGCGCACCGCGTCCTCCGGCGTCGCGATCCCCTTCAGGATCAGCCGGATATCGTGCTTCTTCTGAATCCGCTCGATATCCGCCCAATTTAGCGAGGCCTGGAAATTCATCCCCGTATTCGCCGCGCGCCACGGCTTGGTGAAGCGGTTGGTGATGTCGCGCTCGCGGCGGCTATACAGCGCGCTGTCCACCGTGATGGAGAACGCGTCATAGCCCGCCTCCTTGGCGCGAACGATGTGGTCATCAACAAAATCATCATCGCCGCGCACATACAGCGCGAAAATCTTCGGCCCGGTTGCCGCGGCCGCAATGTGTTCAAGGCTAAGATTTGTCACCGAACTCATAAAGAACGGCACCCCCGCCACCCCCGCCGCCTTGGCAATCGTCGCCCCACCGCCTTGGCCAAGCTGATCCAGCCCGCCCACTGGTGCCAACGCCACCGGCAAGCGGATGGTCTGGCCAAAGAACTGCGCCGACGGGTCAACCGAGGACACATCCACCAACACTTTTGGCCGAAACCCAATCCGGTCCAGCGCCAGTCGATTGCGCTTCATCGTGGTTTCTGTGGCGGTCGCTCCCACCACATAGTTCCACAAATGCGTGCTCAGATTAAGCCGCGCCGCCGCGACAATCTCGTGCAGGCATTGAAAGCGTTCTTCGGTGGCGTTGCTGGTCATTGGATATCTCCCCGGTCTTTGAGGGGAGTTTAGAGCGGACGCGCCGCCCTACAATACCGCGGCCGCAATCTGCGCAATCCGGTGGCGATACCCGTGCTCGGCCAACACCCGCGCCCGACCGGCTTCGCCAATTCGCTGGGCCATCTCCGGCTCGCGCGCCAATCGCGCCGCGATATCGTCAAGTTCATCCGCACTGCGATAGACCAGCACTTCCGCCCCCTCCGCAAAACATGCCACCAAATCAGGCTGCGCATCGCTCACCACCGGGGTTGCCAGCAGATACGGATCAAAACTGCGCTGGTTCAGCCCTGCCGACACGTTGCGCTCATGGCGAATGTTCAGCACGCCGACATGGCTGCGATAGGCCTGCGCCAGTTCGTCGATGCCGATTCGGCGCTGCACCAGCACATGATCAACCGCACGGAACGGCTTCCACCCCGGCCCGACCAATTCCACCGGCACGCGCAACGCCCCCAGCAGCGCCTCACGTTGCGGGGTTGGGTTGCCGACGAACACCAGTCGAGCGGCGCGCGGCGTGTTATCCGGCGCGCCCAATCGCAAATTCGCAGCATGCGGCAAATATGAGCAAGGCGGGGTCAGGCCAAGCGCCTGATGCGCGGCCACGAATTGGCTGTCGATATAAAACACATGATCAAAATATTGCGCCATCTGCCGCGCATTATCGGCAAACGCATCGCCAATCCACGCAACCAGCGGCGCACGGCCCGGCAGCGCGTGCAGGCGTTGCAGGATTTCGGGCGAGAAGTCATACCCCGCCATCGCCAAAATCAAATCCGGCTGAAACCGTTGCACCGCGCGCGCAATCCACGCCGCCCTCGGCGCACCCAAAGCCGATGATAACAGCAGCCGATCGATACTCGGGCTCAAACGAGGATCGCGCGACGACAGCACCTGCACCTGATGCCCCGCATCAATCAGCCCCGCCACGCAGTCTTCCAGCCAGTGCGTAACAGCTCTGGTTTTGCCGATAACCGAAATCTTCACGCGGATGCTCCTGGCCGTGCAGCGTGGCTAAACGCATTTCACGCAGGCTTCAACACAGCGCATAATCGCCCCCAACAGGGAGACACCGGCAATGACCGAGCAAGCCATTCCCGCCGTGTTCATGCGCGGCGGCACCAGCAAGGCAATCATGTTCCTCGCCGCCGATCTGCCACGCGATCCGGCCCAGTGGGACGATATCTTCACCGCCGCAATGGGTACACCCGACCCTTATGGCCGCCAGTTAAACGGCATGGGCGGCGGCGTGTCATCGCTCTCCAAAGTCTGCGTCATCGCGCCGTCATCACGTGAGGATGCCGATATCGATTACACCTTCGGCCAAGTGCTGATCCGCGAGCGCCGGGTTGATACCCGCAGCAATTGCGGCAATATGAGCTCAGCAGTGGGGCCGTTCGCGGTCGATCAGGGCTTGGTGCAAGCCTCGGGCGTGCAGGCCGTGGTGCGCATCCACAACACCAACACCGGCAAAATCATCCGCGCCACCTTCCCGCTTCAAGATGGCAAGCCGCGATACGATGGCGATCTTGCCATCCCGGGCGTCGCCGGGACGGGTGCTGCGATCAAACTCGATTTCCTCAATCCCGGCGGAGCCACCACCGGCAAGCTGCTGCCCACCGGCGCGGTGAGCGATCTGCTCGAAGTGCAGGGTTACGCGCCGATCCACGCCACCATGATCGACGCCGCCAACGCGGCCGTGTTCGTGCGCGCCCACGATCTGGGGTTGAGCGGGCGCGAATTGCCCGATGAGATCGACGCCAACCCGGCCCTGCTCGCCCATCTCTCCGCCATCCGCCTCGCCGCCTCGGTGCGCATGGGCATCGCGCCCGATCTCGCGGCAGCGGCCAAAAGCACCTCAGTGCCGTTCATCGGCTTCATCAGCCCGGCGGGCGATGCCCCGAGCCTGACCGGCGAGGCAGTGCAAGCCACCAATATCGACCTCACCGCGCGGGTGATGTCGAGCGGCCAGCTCCACCGCGCCTTGCCGCTCACCGTCTCCCTGTGCACCGCCGTCGCCGCACGGATGGCAGGCTCGGTGGTGGCAGAAATGCTGCCCGCCCAGCAGAGCAACGCCCCCATCCGCATCGGCATGCCGTCGGGCGTGCTGACGGTGGATGCGGATGTGGTGCAGGCAGGTGGTGAATGGGCGGCGCTCTCAGGCTCGTTTTATCGAACAGCAAGGCGGTTGTTCGAGGGCCGCGTCTGGGTCCCGTAGCCCGCATTGCCATTCGCAATACGGGCTACAGCGCCGCATCCCAATTCCCACGCCCCGCCTTAATCACACGCACTCCCGACAACCGCGCAATATCGGCGCAAGTCTCCTCGAATGGCGGGTTCTCACCGGCGCTCTCACTCACCACAATCGCCTGCGGCACATGCCCGACACTGGCCAACGCCTTCAACGCCGTCAGTGTATGGCTGATCGCGCCCAGATAGCTGCCCGCCACCAGCAGGCTCGGCTGGCCCAACGCCGCCACCAGATCAAGCATCGTGTGATCATCATCAATCGGCGACATCACCCCGCCTGCCGTCTCGATCAGCAGCAACCCATCCGTCTCAGCCAGCCGCACCTCACACGTCGCCACAATCTCCGCCAACACGAGCGCGCGCCCCTCCAACCGAGCAGCCATCGGCGGCGACAGCGGGGCGCGGAATTGGAACGGCGCGATACGATCAAGCTGCGCCTGATCCACCGGCAACCCCAGCGCTGCCAGCAACCGCCCGGCATCACTTTCCGGCCATGTCTCAGCCGACAGCCCCGAGATTACCGGCTTGAACGCATCCACCGTCTCACCGCGCGCCCGCATCGCCCTTATCAGCGCATAGGCCACGAAGGTTTTGCCCACATCAGTGCCGATGCCGAGCAGCACCAGCCCGCTCATCGGAGCAGGCCGAGGGCTGAGATCGCATCCGCCAACCCATCCACCATCGCCTCGGTGTGCGCGGCTGAGAACGCAATCCGCAACCGCGCAGTGCCGGCAGCCACAGTGGGCGGGCGAATGGCAATCACCAAAAAGCCCTGCGCCTCCAACCCGCGTGAAGCGGCCAAAGCCGCATCAGCCTCGCCCACAATGATCGGCACGATCGTGCTCACCGCCTCCGGCAGTCCAAGCCTTGCGGTGAAGCGGCGAGCGAGCGCCACCGGCCGATTGCGCAATTCCGGCTCTTCCTCAATCACCTCAAGTGCCGCCAACGCCGCAGCAGCCGAAGCAGGAGGAAGGGCGGTGGAATAAATCAGCGGCCGCGCGCGGGTTTTCAGCAGATCAACCACCGAAGCCTCCGCACAGACATACCCGCCATAGCTGCCAATCGCCTTGGACAGCGTGCCCATCTGCAACGCAATCCGCGCCTGCGGAAACAACGCTGCCGACCCGCGCCCCTCACCCAGCACGCCCACCCCATGCGCGTCATCCGTCATCAGCCACGCATCATGCAGGCGACACACATCAGACAACTCACCAATTGGCGCCAGATCACCATCCATCGAGAACACGCCGTCCGTGATCAGCAGCGCATGCCGCGCGCCCGCACGATGCTGTTCGAGCAGCGCAGACGCCGCCGCCACATCGTTGTGCGCAAACACCATCACCCGTGCATCCGACAGTTTCGACCCAGCGAACAAGCAAGCATGCGCCAATTCATCGATCACAATCAGATCGCCCCGCCCCGCCAGCGTCGGAATAATCGCCAAATTGGCCAAATAGCCGGAGCCGAACAGGCAGGCCGCTTCCGTCCCCTTCAACGCCGCCAGCTTCGCCTCCAGCGCGCCCAACACCGGATGATCGCCCGTCACCAACCGAGACGCCGCGGCTCCCACACCATGCGCCTCAATCGCCGCCTGTGCTGCGGCCTTGGTGGCCGGGTGTTGCGATAGGTTGAGATAATCATTGCACGAGAAGCTGATCACCTCGCGCCCATTGCGGAGCATGAATGGCGGCACAGTGCGCTGCACCGGCACCAGAATCCGGCGCAGCGACTTCGCCTCCAATTCGGCGAGCTTGCCTTCAGCGAATTTTGCGAGCGAGTTCATCCTGGCCTATCTGAGCCTCTGATGCATGAGAAAGGCAATTGAGCATGCCAGCCAATAACCCGGAATGGCTGACCGATGGGGTCGGGCATGTCTGGCGTCCCTATTGCCAGATGAAAACCGCCGCCCCCGCTTTGGCGGTGGACAGCACCAACGGCGTGGAAATCCACCTCAACGATGGTCGCATCCTCATCGACGGCATCGGCTCGTGGTGGACAGCGGTGCATGGCTACAACCACCCGCACATCATGGCCGCAATCTCGGCCCAATTGGCGAAAATGCCACATATCATGTTCGGCGGTTTGGCGCATGAACCGGCGTATCGCCTCGCCGCACGTCTCGCCAAGCTGCTGCCCGGCGATCTGAACCACGTCTTTTTCGCCGAATCCGGCTCGGTCTCGGTCGAGATCGCGATGAAGATGGCGGTGCAGTATTGGCGCAATTCGGGCGCAACCGGCCGCACCAAATTCCTCTCCTTCCTCGGCGGCTACCACGGCGACACCTTCGCCACGATGAGCATTTGCGACCCCGAAGAAGGCATGCACACCATCTTCGCCAACGTGATGGCCGCACAGCATGTGGTGGGGTTGCCGGTGGATGCTGCGAGCACCGTCGCACTTGCTGCCTATCTCGCGGAATACGCCCACGAGATCGCAGCGATCATCGTCGAGCCGTTGGTGCAAGGCGCTGGCGGCATGCTGATGCACAATCCAGACGTATTGCGAACCCTGCGCCGCCTTGCTGATGCGCATGGCATGTTGCTGATATTCGACGAAATCTTCACCGGCTTCGGTCGCACTGGCACCTTGTTCGCCATGCAGAGCGCGGGCGTAGAGCCGGATATCGTCACCCTCTCAAAAGCCCTCACCGGCGGCGTGTTGCCGCTATCCTGCGCCGTGGCGAGCACACGCGTGTTCGCGGCGTTCTGGTCTGATGACCCGATGGCAGCCTTGATGCACGGCCCCACCTATATGGCCAATCCGCTCGGCTGTGCAGCAGCAAATGCCTCGCTGGATTTGTTCGAGGACGGTACCTGGCAGGCGCGCGTCTCGGCCATTTCCGCTCAACTTACCATCGGCCTCGCCCCCTGCCGCAGCCTCCCCGGCGTGGTCGATGTCCGCGTGCTCGGGGCCATCGGCGCGGTCGAGGTGGACAAATCCATCGATCTCAAGCGCGTGGCCAGCGCCTGCCATGCGGCGGGTTGCTTCATCCGCCCGTTCGGCCGGATCGTGTATCTCACGCCGGCTTACAGCATCTCCGAGCCGGACTTGGCCCGCTTATGCGCCGCGATAGTCTCGTCGCTCTCGTAGGGCGGGTGCAACCAGCCACCGCCCGCCCCCGGCGGGTTGCACCCGCTCTACAATGCGATATGAATTTGCCATGAACCACATCGCCCCTGCCCCGAACCTTCTCTCCGGCCAACCGCGTCACGACTGGACGCAGTCGCAGATCGAGAGCCTGTTCGACCTGCCCTTCACCGAATTGCTGTTCCAGGCCGCGACAATCCATCGCATGTGGTTCGACCCAACCGAGATCCAACTCTCACAACTCCTCTCGGTCAAAACCGGCGGCTGTGCCGAGAATTGCGGCTATTGCAGCCAATCCGCCCATCACGACACCGGCCTTGCCGCCACCAAGTTGCTGGATGCACAAACCGTCATCGCCAACGCCCGCGCCGCGCGCGATGCGGGCGCGGGCCGCTTCTGCATGGGCGCTGCATGGCGTGATCTGAAAGACCGCGATGTGCCGGCACTGGCCGAGATGATCGCCGGCGTGAAGGCGCTGGGCCTTGAAACCTGCGCCACGCTCGGCATGCTGCAACCGCATCAGGCGGTGGCACTTCGAGAAGCCGGGCTTGATTACTACAACCATAACCTCGACACGTCTGAGGCCGATTACGCCCGCGTCGTCACCTCGCGCACCTTCCAGGAGCGGCAGGACACCATCGCCCAAGTGCGCGCCACCGGCATGAAAGTGTGTTCCGGCGGCATCGT
>CAIZGT010000170.1 GCA_903932545.1 uncultured Rhodospirillales bacterium | reverse complement strand
CTTCAGCCCCCGCGAGATCGTGGGTGAGCTTGATCGCTTCATCGTCGGCCAGCAGGACGCGAAAAAAGCCGTCGCCATCGCACTGCGCAACCGCTGGCGCAGGCAGCAGCTTCCCGAGGGCATGCGCGAAGAGGTGGTGCCGAAGAATATTCTGATGATCGGCCCCACCGGCTGCGGCAAAACCGAAATCGCCCGCCGCCTCGCCAAGCTCGCCCAGGCGCCATTCCTCAAGGTGGAAGCGACGAAATTCACCGAAGTCGGCTATGTCGGCCGCGATGTGGAAAGCATCGTGCGTGATTTGGTGGAAGCCAGCATCGTCATGCTGCGTGATGTCCGCCGCCGCGACGTGCAGGCGAAAGCCGAGTTCAACGCCGAGGAACGGCTGATCACAGCACTTTGCGGCGAGCACGCCGCCGCCGACACCCGCTCCAAATTCCGCCGCATGCTGCGCTCGGGCGAGCTGGAGGATCGCGAAATTGAAGTCGCCATCACCGAAGCCCCGGCGCAGGGCGTTGATATGTCCAACCTCCAACCCGGCATGGCGATCAATCTGGGCGACATGATGAAGGGGATGTTCAGCAAACCCGCAGCACCGCGCAAAATGACCGTCTCCCTCGCCCGCGCCGCGATGACGCGCGAGGAGGCGGATAAGTTGCTCGACCAGGAGAGCCTCGCCCGCGATGCCGTCACCCATGCCGAGGCCAACGGCATCGTGTTTCTCGACGAGATCGACAAAATCTGTGCCCGCTCCGAAAACGGCGTGCGCGGCGGTGATGTTTCGCGGGAAGGCGTGCAGCGCGATCTGCTGCCACTGATCGAGGGCACCACCGTGACCACCAAGCACGGCCCGGTGAAAACAGATCATATCCTGTTCATCGCATCCGGCGCATTCCACCTCGCCAAGCCGTCTGATCTGCTGCCCGAATTGCAGGGCCGCTTGCCGATCCGGGTCGAGTTGCAGCCGCTGTCGCGCGAAGACCTCAAGCGCATCCTCACCGAGCCGGAGCACTCGCTGCTCAAGCAATATCAGGCATTGATAGGCACTGAAGGCGTTACACTGCATTTCACCGACGAAGCGGTGGAATCGCTGGCCGAACTGGCGGCTGACATCAACGACAGGGTGGAGAATATCGGCGCACGCCGCCTGCACACCGTGCTGGAAAAGCTGCTGGAGGAGATCAGCTTCTCCGCCTCCGACAAAGGCGGCACCACCGAAACCGTGGACAGCGCCTATGTCCGCGACCGGGTGGCCCCGTTGGCCGGGCGCGCGGATTTGAGCCGGTTTATCCTGTAGAGCGGCCCATTCCTCTCGAAACCTGATGCGCGGTTGTGTTATAACGACCGTATAAACGGAGTTATCGACATGACCGCGCTCAAGCTCACCGCTATCGGCAATTCGGTTGGGGTCATCCTGCCGAAGGAATTGCTGGCTGAGATGGGGGTGGAGAAGGGTGACATTTTGTATGTTACCAACACCCCCGGCGGGGTGGTGCTCTCGCCGCATGATCCGGAGTTTGAAGCCCAACTCGAAGTGGCTCGCGCCATCATGAAGAAGCGCCGCGCGGTGCTGCGCGAATTGGCAAAGTAGCGCGCGCTTCCGATGCAAGATTACACAATATGGCTCACCGAGCGCCTTGTGCGCGTCATCCATGCTGAGCAACTCGCCGAGCATGGCGGCGGCGACGGTGTGCGCGATCAAGGGCTGCTGCTCAGCGCGCTGGCGCGGCCGATCGATCACGGCGAATATACGCAAGCGAGCATTCCCGAGCTCGCCGCCATCACCTGCATCGCGATTGCCCGCAATCACCCGTTTATCGATGGCAACAAACGCACTGCCTACGTGGCGCTTGAAGTGTTTCTTGAATTGAATGGCTATGATTTCACGGGCTCCGACGCTGAGTCGGTTGTGATGATGATGGCGCTGGCATCCAGCGAACTCCCCGACCACGAGTTTATCGCCTGGGTGCGCCTGCACGCCGTGCCGCAGCGGTGATGCCGCCGCCGCGATAGCGGGTTGGTCCTTGCCACCTTGCGCAACCGCACTAAACTCCGGCCCGACCCGATTTGAGCGGTGGGGAGGCCGCAGCTATGAGCAATGTGAAACAGGATTACAGCATCACCACCGACGGCTTCGATTATGCCGACACCAAGAAGCGGGTGAAGGCGATTCTCGTGGGCTCGATGGGCAACCTCATCGAGTGGTATGATGTTTATGCCTATTCCGCCTTCGCACTCTATTTTGCTGGTGCGTTCTTCCCGTCCACCGACCCCGCTGTGCAGCAACTCTCCGCCGCCTTGCTGTTCGCACTCGCCTTCCTGGTGCGCCCGATTGGCAGCGTGATCTTCGGCTATTTTGCCGACAAATACGGCCGCCGCACCTCGCTCACCATCGCAGTGCTGCTGATGTGCTTCGGCTCGCTCCTCATCGCCGTCACTCCTACCTATGCCACCATCGGCTATGGCGCGCCCATCATTCTGGGCGTGGCGCGCATTCTCCAAGGGCTTAGCCAAGGCGGGGAATACGGCACCTCCGCAACCTACCTCTCCGAAATCTCGCATCCCAACCGGCGCGGTTTCTATTCCGGCGTTTGGTATATGACGCTGATCGGCGGCCAACTTACCGCGATTCTGGTGCTGCTGGTGCTGCAAAAGCTGTTCCTCACCACCGCCGAATTGAAGGAATGGGGCTGGCGCATTCCGTTCATCATCGGCGCGCTGATCTCGATTTATGTGTTCTACATGCGCCGTGACATGCACGAGACCGAACTGTTCAAAGCGTCTGACGCGGTGGTGCGCACCGAGAGCCGCTGGGCATTGCTGGCGAAGAACTGGAAACAGATGCTGCTCGTCATCGGCATCACCGTGGGCGGCACGTCGGCGTTCTACACCTACACCACCTATATGCAGAAATTCCTCAAGCTCTCGGTGAAGCTGACGGATGATCAAACCACGATGGTCACGGCTGGCTCGCTGATCTTCGCCATCATCATTCAGCCGATCTATGGTGCCATCTCCGACAAAATCGGCCGCAAACCGCTGCTGATTGGGTTCGGCGTCCTCGGCACGCTCTGCACATATCCCCTGTTGACCACGTTGCAGAACACCAAAAGCCCGTTCATCGCGTTTCTGCTGATCTGCGCGGCCTGGGCGATTGTGTCGGGTTACACCTCCATCACCGCCGTGGTGAAGGCGGAGATGTTCCCAACCGCCGTGCGCGCAATGGGCGTGGGCATTCCCTATGCCCTCACAGCAGCAATCTTTGGTGGCTCGGTGGATTCCGTGGCGCTGTTCTTCAAAAGCCAGGGCAATGAGAGCGGGTTCTACTGGTATGCCACAGGCTGCATCTTCTTCTCGCTCCTGTTCTATATCGGCATCAAAGACACGCTGAAAAACTCCAAAATGGAACAGGCGGGCTAACGCCGCGCCGCCTGACGATCCTTGAGGTGGGATCGTCAGGCGCGGCTCAGCACGATTTGGGCGGCACCGCATCCATCACGAAATGGGTAACGCAGGCACCATATTTCGCGCCGAACGCGCCGGTGTTACCCCCGCCATGGCCAGAGAACCCCTCAGGGCGATCCAGCACCAACAGCGCACCCACTTGCGTTTCAAGCCAATCATGCAGCCGCCGCGCCCGCTTGTCCTCGTCTCCGGCGAACGGATCATCGACAAATTGTATGAACATCACCCGCGTGTCCTGCTTGGGCGTGCCGTGTAGCAAACTGTAAAAATTCGCCTCGCCTTTGCTCGCCACATCACCCGGATCGGTGCCCGACATCGCCGCCGAGGTGGTCACCACCACGTCCGCCACACCCGGCG
>CAIZGT010000169.1 GCA_903932545.1 uncultured Rhodospirillales bacterium | reverse complement strand
GTGCGGGTGATGCTCGTGCGCGTCAACGCCGATACGCCGGCCGACGCCCATCGCGGCCGGGACTTCGGCGCCGAGGGCATCGGGCATGCCTCTGCGCGCGCGGCATGGGTGCCGCTGTAGCTCGCGCCAAGCGACGCCAGGCCGCCGTGCGCGGGAGCTGGCGCCAGCGTCAGGCCGTTGCCGCGCAGCCGCCCGCGCGCAACGACGGGCGCGGACGCGCGAATGAGCCGCAGTGGCAACGTCGCCGGGACACGCTGCGCAGAAGCGCGGCCAACTGCTGCCCGCAAGGACCGACGGGCGAAGTCATCGCGTGTTGGCGTGCCGCCTCGCATTCCTTGGCGGCGAGGTCCCAGGTCAGAACCAGCTTGCTAATGGCATCGAGGTGGTGCGCCGTGATGTGCAGGCTGGCGCGGACCTCTTCGGTGGACAGGCCCATATCGCGCGCCACCGAGCACAGGCAGTGGCCACCCCAGATGCACTGGAGCCAGATCGAGCGATCCTGGTCATCCATAGTGGTGAACGCCTCCCAGATGAGCTCCCCCACCAGGGTCCTGGCCGAGTGCACTGGAAGCCGTGCCTCGGGCTCGAGGTCGCTGGCACTCCAGATGGGGCTTTGATCGGCCGTCATCGACGGCATTGCGTGTTCAGACAGTACGGCAGGCATGGGAGTGTCCTCCTCGAACCAGTGACACCGGCAGTTTGCCGCTGGGCGCCGCGCCGCATGTGCGGCAAATTGACGCAGCGCGCGCGTCGCACCTGTACCCGGTTAGCGGCATGCCGGCGACCACAGCCACCCGGGCACTGGCTGGCCGAGCTTGGCCTGCCGCACGTCTGGGCCACAGATTTTGGTGGCGGGCTTGGCCACGGCGGCGGGTTTTCTGGCGTTCGTGCCGACCGATTTCTCCGGCGTGGCCGAACTCGGCCTGATTGCCGGCATCGGCATGCTGTTCGCTTTCCTCGCCACCATCATGTTCCTGCCCGCTGCCCTCAAACTCTGCCAGCCGCGACCGGAAACGGCCGAGATCGGCTATGCCTGGGGCGGCACGCTGGAGCGATATCTGATCGCGCATCGCCGCATGGTGCTGGCGATTGCCGCCTTGGTGGCCATTGGCGGCGTGGCCGGCTTGCCGCACTTGGTGTTTGACAGCGACCCGCTGCACACCAAAAGCCCACATACCGAGGCGATGGAAGCCTTGTCTGATCTGATGGACGACCCGCTGACCAACCCGTATTCCATCGACATCATCACCCCAAATCAAGCCGCGGCGGACGCGCTGGTAGAGAAATTGCGCAAACTGCCGTTGGTGGCGGATGTGCTCACCCTGTCCAGCTTCGTGCCGGAACAGCAGGCCGCCAAGCGTGCCATGCTGGAAGATGCCAACACTGTGCTGGCCACAACCCTCGCCCCACACGGCGCGCCCACGCCGGTCACGCCCACCGATATTCGCCTCGCTGCCACTGCCGCCGCCGAGCAACTTGAAGCCGGGGTGAAAACGCTGCCCGCCATTGCCGCCGGGGCCACAGACCCAGCCGCGCCAGTGAAGGCGATCATCGCCGATCTGCGCGCCCTTGCCGCTGCGCCCGACGAGACGCTGCTCACCACCAATGCGGCACTCACCCGCTTTCTGCCATTGCAACTCGACCGTCTGCGCATCTCATTGGCCGCCAAGACAGTCAGCGTGGCGGACATCCCCGCCGATTTCGCCGCTGACTGGAAGCTGCCAGATGGGCGCGTACGCGTGCAGGTGCTGAGCAAAGCTGGTGCGCGAGATAGCCAAGGGCTGCATGATTTCGTCGCCCAAGTGCGCATCGTCGCCCCGGATGCGGCGGGCTCAGCAGTGCAGATTGTTGAGACAGCCGGCACCATCGTCAACGCCTTCCGCACGGCGGCGATGGGCGCGGTGGTGGCGATTGCCATTCTGCTGCTGGTCGTGCTGCGCCGCTTCCTCGATGCAGCACTGGTGCTGGCGCCGCTGCTGCTTTCCGCCTTGCTGACGGTGATGCTGTCGGTGCTGATCGGGCTTGATCTGAACTTCGCCAACATCATCGCCTTGCCGCTGCTGCTGGGCGTGGGGGTGAGCTTCAACATCTACTTCGTGATGAATTGGCGGGCGGGCGCGCGGCATTATCTCGGCACTGCGACCGCGCGTGCGATTTTGTTCTCCGCCCTCACCACCGCCACCGCCTTCAGCTCGCTCGCCCTCAGCGGCCATCCTGGCACTGCGAGCATGGGCAAGCTGCTGCTGCTCAGCCTGGGGGCGACGCTGGTGGTAACGTGGTTGGCACTTCCCGCACTGCTCTCGGCACTGCGCCCACCTCGGCAGTAAAGCTGGGTTTGGTCATCAGCCCCATGGCGAGATAGACGCGCTGGCTCGGTGCCCAGGCCTGCATGACGGCGGCGCGCTGGTCAATCACCGCCCAACTCAGCCCACCGGCCGCGCCAAGGCTGATGGCCCAGGCGATCACCACCGAAGCGATTTGCAAAGTGGCGCGAGATTTTGGCGGCGCGGCGGACGACGCTTTGGGCTTCTCGTCCGGCGTGGGAGCGCGCAGGATTGGGGGCTCAGGGTCGGGTTGCGCCGCCTCAACCTCGTGCGAGGCGAACATTGTGGCGCATTTTGCACAGCGCAGCTTACGCGGGCCGCCACGGAGCAGATTGTCCGGCACGTTATAATCGGCGGCACAATTTGGACACGTCACCAACATCAGCTTGGCTCCACTTTCGGCGAAGCCCAGAATGGTGGAAAAAGATGAATGAAAAATTGGGATCGGGAATGATCAGGCTCGAAGCCGTTGGGCTGGATTACACAGCAAATGACCGCGCCCGCCGATCAACGCGCGGGCCGAGAGCATTGCATGACGTCAGTTTCAGCGTGGCGGCTGGCGGCTTTCGTTGGCTGCAAGGCCCGTCTGGTGCTGGCAAAACCAGCCTGCTGAAGCTGCTCCACATCAACATCCGCGCCACGCAAGGCCAAATGGAGGTGATGGGCCAGGATATCGCCCATCTTGGCCGCCGCGACTTGCCGCCACTGCGCCGAAGGATCGGCATGGTATTCCAGGATTTCCGTCTGTTGCCGCATTTGTCGGTGTTCGACAACGTAGCGCTCCCGCTGCGTCTGGCCGGACGTGCCGAGAGCCAACTGCGCGAAGACACGGCTGAGATGCTGGACTGGGTGGAACTAGACGACAAAGCCGGCGCCATGCCCGGCGAACTCTCCGGCGGGGAACAGCAACGCGTGGCGATCGCCCGCGCGGTGGTCAATCATCCGCGCCTCCTGCTGGCCGATGAGCCGACCGGCAACCTGGATGACGCACAGGCGCTGCGCCTGATGCGGCTGCTGCGCGAGTTGAATCGGCTCGGCACCACGGTGATTGTGGCCACCCACAACGAATCGCTGGTGGCGCGCCATCCTGGCCCCACGCTGCGCCTGGAAGCCGGGCGGCTGGTGGCCG
>CAIZGT010000168.1 GCA_903932545.1 uncultured Rhodospirillales bacterium | reverse complement strand
TGCTCCGTCACCGCAGACATCAGCGGCACCACCGCGAATGGATCAAGCGTCGGCGCTTGCGCCCCCGAGCGGAGAGCTGCGTCTGGCGTGCCGCCATACACGTCATAAACCCCGATCACATCGGCCAGAAAAACCGCATCCAACTTGCCGCGTTCGGCGGTTTTGGCGAGGTGGATCCAATACTCCGGCCTGTCGTGCCGCACCGAGGCATCACGCGGATGCGCCCACAGGCCGGGCCAAGTATGGCCGGGCGAGTTCATGTGGAACGCGTTGAGGCGGATATCCTTGGCCATGATCAGTGCGCCTTAGAAGAAGCCCAAACCCGGCAACTCGGTGCCATGCAACTCGTATGCGCCGACCAATTGCGCGCGATACACCGCCGGATTGTGCGAGGCGAGGGTGCGTATATTGCGCCAATGCCGATCTAGGTTCCGGGCCCGTATCGCCGCCGAGGCTCCGGCGATATCAAACAATTCGCTCCCAGCCCGCAACGCGAGTTCGTCGATGATCACCTTCGCCTTGGAGGCGACCACGGCGGCCTCATGCGCCAAGCCAGCCACCGGCTCGCCCGCCTCGCGCGCTGCCGCGGCGAGGTCGAGCTTGCTGGCAACGTCGAGCACCAGCACCTCCGCGGCATAGGCCTCTGCGGCAATACGGCCGATGGTTTGCTGCAACAGCGGGTCGTGTGCGGCAATTTCATTGGGCGCGTAGTAGAAATTCCGCCCGCGCCCATGCAGCACGGCTTTCGCATCCCGAAAGATCGCGCGCAGGTTTCCGGCCACCAGAGTGGTCACGATGGTTTGGGCAATCGTGCTGGTATAGGCGGTAAGGTATGAGGGCTGCTCGGCATCCACCATCACCTCGTCAGCCTCGATGCGCACATTGTGAAATTTGGTCGTGCCACTTCCGGTCACACGCTGGCCCATACCATCCCAATCATCGATCAGCTCCACGCCCTCACGGTTTGTCGGCACCACGAGATTGATCCCCTCGCCGTTCGCGCCGGTGGCACGCACCAGGATCAGGTCGGCATACAGGCTGCCGGTGCTGTAGAATTTGATGCCGTTGAGGCGATAGCCATCGCCCTCGCGGGTCAAAATGCTTTTGTGCGGCAGAGTGCCGCCAATTTGGGGGCGATCAATCTCGGTGGCTGCAAGGCCAACGATGCCGCCATTGCGGACCACGTCGCGCCACTTGTCGCGGCGCGGATCGTCGGAGCCAATCAGCACCCGGTCCACGAACGTCACGTGATTGCGATAGATATGCGCGACGTTCGAATCCGCCTCGGCCAACAGCAGCAACTGACCAATCACCTCGCGCAACGACGCCCCTGCCCCGCCTTGTGATTTGGGCAGCCGCAAAGCGCCGAATTTGGCTTTGCGCAGCAAGTCGAGTGCCGCATGCGGATGCACCCGGTTGGCGTCCCGCTCACGCGCATCGGCGGCGATCAGGTCGTAAATGTCGGCAAGGCTCGGTGTGGCAGCCGAAAAGGCGGGAATGCTGGTAACGTCGCTCATTCGCGGTGCGATCCTGTCGATTGTCACGCGGCATGGTTGGCGCGAAATCCCCACTTGTCCACTTGTTATGAATTCTGTTTTGCGCCTGTTTTGTAGAAATCTCTGTCGCTAAAATACGCGGCAACAGTCGAAAATTCCTCGATATTCCGCCTAATACCAAAATGATGATCCCGATATCGGGCTCCATCAAGCAGTTCTTTCGACATAACGCAAAGGTGAGGCAGAATAATATGTTGGCGAACGGCGCTTTCACAAAATTATTCTTCTCCCAATTCACCCGACAAAAGAAACCAATTCAATCCTCACGGCGCTAGGCTCCTGCCCTGCTTGCGCAGCCAATAGCGTCGAGGACAAGACAGTGACCAAACAGATCCGCGTCAACGGCTTTGCCATCTATTCGCCGGTTCACCTCTCGCCCGGCCTCTGGC
>CAIZGT010000167.1 GCA_903932545.1 uncultured Rhodospirillales bacterium | reverse complement strand
GCTGAAAGTGCTGGACGAGAACCACACGGAACTCAGCCAAACCCTGCATGACGTGTTCGAGGATGCGGTGCTGATGGGTGTTGACCCTGAAGCGATGCGCGCGGTGTTGGCCAAGATGGTGACGGAATTGCGTTCGCCGTTGAAGAAATCATGATCAGAATTCTGGCCTTATCGCTGTGTCTGCTGACTGTGCATGCCCGTGCGCAAACCCAGCTATTGCCTGTTGCTGGTCCGAGTTGGGTGGCCAAAGCGGGCGCGCAGTTGAACGGACTGGACAAGATCACCGCGCGCCTCACGCCGCTATCGGTCAAGGTTGGTGAGACGATCAATTTCCGCACCCTGAAAATCACGGTGCGAGGCTGCCAGGTTCGCGGCCCGGATCAGCCGGCGGATTCGGCGGCTTTCCTTGATATCACCGACACTGCCGCGCCATTGTTTGCGTTTCATGGCTGGATGTTGGTGTCCAACCCTGCCCTCGCGGTGCTGGAACATCCGGTTTATGACGTGAAACTGCTCGGGTGCACGCCGTGATCCGGCTTCCCACCAACGCGGCGCTGCTGCTCGACCTGGACGGCACGCTGATCGACATTGCGCCGACGCCTGATAGCGTGGTCGTGCCACCCGATTTGCCGCCGTCACTCACGCGACTGCGCGATCATCTCGGCGGCGCGCTGGCGATTGTATCTGGTCGCCCGATTGCACAGATCGACGCACTGCTGCCCGGCATTGCCACCGCGACGGCGGGTGAGCACGGCTATGCGGTGCGTCATTCGCCGGATGGGATAGCGGTTTGCGCGGCGGTGGAGCCGGTGCCGCCCGATTGGGTGTCGGCGGCGAAGGACTGGGTTTCGGGCAACCCTGGCGCGATTTTTGAGCCGAAAGCGCGCGGGTTTGTGCTGCATTTCCGGCTCGCGCCTCAGATCGGCGATGGGTTTCGCGCCAAACTCGCCGCGTTGCTGGCCGACAATCCGCATTACCGGATCGGCGGCGCGCATATGGCTTGGGAGGTGAAGCCGCGTGGCATCGACAAGGGGCGCGCCGTGCGGGAGATCATGGCGCACCCCCCCTTTGCCGGGCGCCTTCCGGTGTTCATCGGTGACGACATCACCGATGAGGACGGCATGGCGGAGGCCACGCGTATGGGCGGTTTCGGCCTGCGCGTGCCAGCCGATTTCGCCAATGCGGCGGCGGTTAGGGCGTGGTTGGCCGCTTTGGGCGCGTGACCACGGGGCGGGCTTCGACCGCCAATTGCTCCCGCAGAACCTTTGGCGAGACTTCGTCCACCAAGCCGCGTGCCAGCGTGCCGAGTTGGAATGGGCCGTAGGATACCCGGATCAGCCGTGTCACTTGCAGGCCCAGATGCTGCATCACGCGACGAATTTCGCGATTGCGGCCTTCCTGCAGCCCGACGCTGAGCCAGCAATTGTCGCCCTTTTTGCTGTCCATCGCGGCTTCGATGCCCTTATAGCGGATGCCCTCGATGGTGATGCCCTTGGCCAGCGCCTCCAACTGCCCGGGCTGTGGGAAGCCGAACACGCGCACCCGGTAGCGGCGGATCCAGTTGTTGCTCGGCATCTCCAATTTGCGCGCAAGGCCGCCGTCATTGGTGAGAAGCAAGAGGCCTTCCGAGTTCAAGTCGAGCCGGCCCACGCTGACCACGCGCGGCAGATGCGGGGGCAGTTTCTCGAACACTGTGGGGCGACCCTGCGGATCGCGATGCGTGGTGACCAGCCCTTCCGGCTTGTGGTAGCGCCACAGGCGGGTGCGCTCGGGCGGATCGACGAGTTTGCCGTCCACCACCACCAGATCATCCGGCTGCACGAAGAAGGCGGGTTGCGTGACAGTCTCGTTGTTGACGCGGACTTTGCCCTCAGCGATCAGCTTCTCGGCGTCTCGCCTGCTGGCCACACCAGCACGGGCGAGGAATTTGGCGATGCGTTCACCACGTTCGCCGGGCTTTGTGGGGGCGTCGTCGTCTTCAATTTCGTCACTCATGCGCAGGCTCCAATCAGGGCGTCGAATATCGCGCGATCGCCCGCGCTGATGCAGAATTCCGGGTGCCATTGCACGCCGAGGCAGAAACGCTTGGTGGCGTCTTCAATGCCCTCAATAACGCCATCTTGCGCCGTTGCATTCACCACCGCACGCGGCCCAGCACTGCGCACCGCCTGATGATGGGAGGTGTTCACCGCCATTTTGCTCACACCGACGATGCGGTGCAGGAGCGTGCCGGGAACGATCGATACCACGTGGCCCGGCTCGTGGCGCGGATTGGTTTGGCTGTGTTCAAGACAGTTGGCCACGCTATCTGGGATGTGTTGGATCAGCGTGCCGCCCAACGCCACCGCCAAAAGTTGCTCACCGCCGCAAATGCCCAGCACGAGCCGCATTGCCCCTGGTCTTTGATCGGCGTGACGTAGCCTTTCGTTCGCAAGTCAACAGTTGCCGGCAACGCGCTGATATTATAAACACCGGCCTGAGGCGCGTTGTTTGCTG
>CAIZGT010000166.1 GCA_903932545.1 uncultured Rhodospirillales bacterium | reverse complement strand
GGTGCCAGGGTGATCGATGCCGGGCGGGGCTATGGCCGGGCCTGTGCGCTGGGCGCGCAGGCGGCCACCGGCTCGGTTATTGTGTTCCTGGACGGCGATGGCGCTGATCGCGGTGATCTGATTGCGCGCATCGCAGGGCCGGTGCTGTCAGGCGTGCAGGATTTCGTGCTCGCCAGCCGCACGTTGGGTGCGCGTGATCCGGGCTCGATGAACTGGCATCAGGTGCTGGCCGGACGGCTTGCGGGGTTTGGCATGGGGGCGCGGTATGGCACGCGCTACACCGACATGTGCGCGTTTCGTGCAATTCGGGCGGATACGCTCAAGGCATTGGATATGCGCGAGATGACATATGGCTGGAACATCGAAATGCAGATGAAAGCGGCCCGTGCCGGTCTGCGGATTGCTGAGATTCCGATGCCGTATCGCTGCCGGGTGGGCGGGCAATCGAAAGTTGCAGGCTCACTGAAGGGCACGCTCAAGGCGGGCAGCCGGATTGTCAGCACGTTTGTGCGGGTGGCGCGTGAGGCGGGATGAGTGACTATCCGATGGCGGAGTTCATGGCGCGATGGGCTGGGCAAACGCGCCACGAACTCGCCGCGTCGGATTCCGAAACCTGGCGCGTGTCAGACCTGCTCGGCCTCGCTTCAGAGGCGGATCGGGCGCGGTTTGAGGGGCTCAAACTCGCCTACGCCGATCCGCATGGCAGCGAGAGCCTGCGCAGCCGGATTGCCGACACCTATCATGTCATTGCCGCCGATGAGGTGATCGCCACCCAGGGCGCGCAGGAGGCGCTTTCCCTTGCCTTCACCGGCCTGCTTACCCGCGATGATCACGCGATTCTGCTGCTGCCGAATTATCCGCCCACCGAGCATGATCTGCTGGCACATTGCGCTGTGACCGGCGTGGCGCTGGAGGCAGAGCGCGGCTGGGCGCTTGATCTGGCGCGGGTTGGGGCTGCTATTCGCCCGAATACGAAGCTGCTGGTGGCAAACTTCCCCAACAATCCGACTGGCAAGCTGCTCGCCTTGCCCGAGTTCCAGGCGCTGATCGATCTCTGCCGCGCGCATAATATCGTGCTGATCAATGACGAGGTGTATCGCCTGATCGACCGCGATCCGCTGCGCCGCCTGCCGTGTGTAGCGGAGATGTATGAGCGCGGAATATCGGTTGATGCGGTGAGCAAAAGCCTCGGCTTGCCCGGCCTGCGCATTGGCTGGCTGGCAACGCGGGATGCGAGCATTCGGGCGAAAATCCTGCGCGCCCAGCAATGGCGCTCGTCCTGCCCGTCTGGCCCCGCTGAAATCCTGGCTGAGATTGCGCTCTCGGCACGCGAGCTGCTGCTGGCGCGCAACCGGGCGATTGCGCTGTCCAATTTGATCGGGGTGGAGGGCTTTCTCGCCTGCCATGCTCAGCGTTTCAGCTGGACGCGGCCAGAGGGCAGTGTGGTGGGCTATGTGCGCTATCACGGCAGCGAAGGGGTTACGGCGTTTGCCGAAACCCTGGCGCTCGCGCGTCAAACTCTGGTGTTCCCTGGCGGCATCTGGCGCTCCAGCCTTGCCGATCTGCCGGATGATCATTTCCGCCTGGGCTT
>CAIZGT010000165.1 GCA_903932545.1 uncultured Rhodospirillales bacterium | reverse complement strand
GATCGCAAGGCCCAGCCCGGTGCCCGCCCGGGCGCGGTCGGTTGCGTGGACGCGGGTGAATTTCTCGAAGATGTCGTCCAAATGCTCCGGCGGAATGCCCGGCCCTTCATCAATCACCTGCAACACCACATGATGATCCGGCGCATCATGCCACGCGCGTAAGGTGATGGTGGAGCCAAGCGGGCCGTATTTGGCAGCGTTGTCGAGCACGTTAAACAACGCTTGTTCCAGCAACACAGCGTCCAACGTCAACATCGGTAGGTTTTCGGCAAGATCGAGCGAAACCGAGTGATGCGCCAGGATTTTTCCCGCCCGGCGCAGCAGGCTGCCAATAAGCTCGCCAAGATCCACCGGCTCAAATGTCTGGGTGATCGCACCGGATTCAAGCCGTGTCATGTCGAGTAGGTTGGCCACAAACCTCCCCATGCGCTCGGCTTCCTCGGCGATGGTGGCGAGCAATTCGGTCTGATCTGCCTCGGGGAGTGTCGCGCGATAGGATTGCAGTGTTCCAGCAGCGCCCAGAATGGCGGAAAGCGGTGTGCGCAGGTCATGCGAGATCGACGTCAGCAAGGCACCGCGCAGGCGTTCGGTTTCCGCTGAGAGGCGTGATTTTTCCAGATCAGCGGCCAACACCATCCGCTCGATCGACACCGCCGCCTGATCGCCCAGCGCATCAAGCAATCGGCGCTGATCGGGCGACAACAATTGGCTGCGCGCTGCGTCACCGTCCAGCCCCACCACCGCCACCGGCCCGCTGCCAGTGCGCAGCGGCACGAACAGCCGACGACCGCCCGGCAATGTATCGGAGCCTCGGCCGGTCGGGCGGTTGGACTGCCAAGCCCAGTTGGCAGCGGCGATATCTGCGTCCTCCAGCGCATCCTCCGGCGGATAGGCGGAGCACACGATCAGTCGGTCGCTATGGGCACTCTCAGGCAACAGCAAAACCACCCGCAGCTGCAACATCGCCGCAATCTGATATGCGGTGGCCCAGAGCAGATCGTCCAGATTGCCAATCCCCGCGAGTTTGCGACTGAACTGGTAAAGCTCCTCGGTTGTCTTCGCCCGCGCCCGCGCTGATACCGCTTGGTCGCGCATGCGCGCGGCAAGGTTGGAGGCGATAATGGCCGTGATGGTGAAGAAGAACAGCACCACCACATTTTCCGGATCGGCGATGGTGAAGCTGTAAAGCGGCTCCAGAAAAAAGAAATTATACGCAAGCGTCGCCACAAGGCATGAGATCAGCGATGGGATCAGCCCATAACCGGCGGCCGAGACCAGAACCGCGGTCAGATAGACCATCCCGATTGAGGACGAGTTCAGCACCTGACGCAGGCCCATCCCCAACACAGTGGCAACCGCCACCATCGCTATGCTGTTCAGGATCGGCGTGGGGCCCGGCAGCGTTGGCAGTGCAAATGCCTGACGTCGCTGCCCTTCGTCTGGGTTTGTCCCAAAGACATGCACCGGGATGTCTGTGGCCAAGCGCAGCATACGTTCGGAAATTGAACTCTGCCACCAATGCCCGCGATTGGTGTGGCCCATCACGATATGGGTGAAATTATGCGTCCGCGCATAGGACACCACATCCGCCGCCACGTCTGTGCCCGGAATCGTCACCGCCTCCGCGCCAAGCCGCTCGGCCTGCCGCATGGTTTCGGCGATATTGTCGCGCTCGGTCTCAGACAGCGCACGATGCTGCGCGGTCTCAACGTGCAGCACCGCCCACGGCACGCGCAGCCGCTCTGCCATGCGCCGCCCGTAACGCACCAGCGGGGCAGCACCACGGTGATCAATACACACCAGCACTCGATCACCGGCGGCCCAAGGCCCCTGGATCGCGTGCGCCTGCATATGGTCGATCAACTGTGCATCCACACGCTGCGCCGTCCGCCGCAGCGCGAGTTCACGCAACGCTGTCAGATTGCCGGGGGAGAAATAATGCCCCAGTGCGCGGTGTGCGGTCTTGGCAACATAAACTTTGCCATCCCGCAGGCGGCGGATCAGATCGTCTGGCGTGAGGTCGATCACCTCAATCTCGGCTGCTTGGTCGATCACACTGTCCGGCACGGTTTCCCGCACGCGAATACGGGTAATCTGCGCCACCACATCGTTTAACGATTCAACATGCTGGATATTCAGCGTGCTCCACACATCAATCCCGGCGGCCAGAATTTCCTCGACATCCTGGTAACGCTTGGCGTGCCGACTATCAGGCGCATTGGTGTGCGCGAGTTCATCAACCAGCACCAACGCCGGTCGCCGGGCGAGAATAGCGTCGATATCCATCTCGTCCAGCGCACGGCCCTTGTAGGTGATGTGCCGACGCGCAATGAGCGGCAATCCCACCAGCAGCGCCTCGGTTTCGGCGCGGCTATGCGTCTCCACCACGCCCGCCACCACGTCGATGCCCTCGCGCAGCTTCTCGTGCGCTGAGCTGAGCATCTCGAACGTTTTGCCAACGCCGGGCGCGGCGCCAAGGAAGATTTTCAGCCGCCCCCGCCGGTCCTGCTGGATCGTTTTCAGCAGTGCGTCGGGTGAGGGGCGGCCGTCACGGTCAGACATCGTCGAAGCTTACTTCTTGATGCCATCCAGCGCCATATTGAGCGCCAGCACGTTGACATACGGCTCACCGATCAGCCCCAACAGACGCCCAGTGATGTGCTGTGTCACCAAATCTGTCACAATTGCTTCCGGCAGATTGCGTGCCTTCGCAACGCGCTTGATCTGAAACCTTGCAGCATCGGGCGAGATGTCCGGGTCAAGCCCACTTGCCGACGTCGTGACCAAATCGCCCGGAACCGGCACGCCAGGATTGTCTGCCTGCAGCGCTTCCACATCAGCCTTCACCCGGTCAGCAAGCGCCTTCGTGGTGGGAGCGAGGTTCGAGCCGCCCGAGTTCGAGGCGTTATACGGTGCCGGGATTTGCTTCGTTGAGTCATTCGGATCGGTGTCAGTCGTGGCCGACGGGCGACCGTGAAAATACTCCGGTTTGGTGAAGTTCTGCCCAATCATCGACGAGCCAACCACAATGTCGCCCTTGGACACCAGGCTGCCAGTGGCCTGAGATGGGAAGATCAGATTGGCAACACCCGTCATCGCGAGCGGGTAGGCGAGGCCGGTGAGCAGGGTGAAAATCACCATGAGCACCAGAGCAGGACGGAGATGCGTAAACATGTGCGTGTTCCTCAGGCGAGGCCAAGATGGGAGACGAGGAGGTCGAGCAGCTTAATGCCGATGAACGGGGCGGCAATCCCACCAAGTCCATAGACCAGCAAATTGCGACCCAGCAGCGATGACGCCCCGATGGCGCGGTATTTCACGCCCTTCAGCGACAGCGGGATCAAGGCAACGATAAT
>CAIZGT010000164.1 GCA_903932545.1 uncultured Rhodospirillales bacterium | reverse complement strand
GTCGGGGGTGAAATAGCCGCGACGGTAGAGCGCCATTGCGAGTGCGGCCACGTTGAACCATGCCGCACATGATGCCGCCAAAGCTGGGCCGCGATGCTCGAACGGCCCCATGAAGGCGATGTTGAGGCCCACATTCAGCGCCACGCTGGCAACCGCCCAGCGCATCGGCGTCTTGGTGTCACCCCGCGCGAACAGGCCCGGCACCAGCACTTTGATCAGCACGAAGGCGGGCAGGCCGATGGCGTAGGCGGCGAGTGTCTGGCTCGAAATCAACGCCGCATGCGCATCAAACGCGCCGCGCTCGAACAACACCGACATCAGTGGCAACGACACGGTACCCAGCGCCAGCGCGGCGGGCAGAGTGAGCACGAGGGCGTATTCCAGCGCGCGGTTGAGCGTCTCGCGCGAGCCGGGCAGATCCCCCGCCACCACTTGCCGTGACAGGCCCGGCAGCATCGCGGTGCCAACCGCCACACCGATAATGCCGAGCGGCAATTGGTTCAGCCGATTCGCATAATACAGTGCGGATTGCGTGCCAGCCGGGAGGAAGCCTGCAATCACCACGTCGAGCGACAGGTTAAGCTGCGTCACCCCCGCCGCCAGCAAACCGGGAGCCATGCGGCGCAGCAGCGTGACGATCTCCGGCGACAAGCGTGGCCGCACCAGATGCAGGGCCATGCCGGAATGCCAAGTGCCCCACATCACCAAGGCGAGTTGAAACACGCCAGACGCACTCACCCCCCAGGCCAGCGCATGGCCAGCGGTTGGCACCATGCCGAGCAAGCCGATCATGAACGCCATCGAGGTGACGTTGTAGAGCACGGGTGCGGCTGCGGCTGCGGCGAAGCGGTTCAGCCCGTTGAGCACGCCTGAGAGTAGCGCGGTGAGGCAGATCAGCGGCATATAAGGAAAAGTGATCCGCGCCAGATCCACCACCAGGCTCAGATGCGCGGTGTCATGCGCCGAGCCGATGAGCAGCAGCGCCATGATCTGCGGCATCAGCAGTTCTGCTAGCAACGTCAACGCCACCAGCCAGAACGCCATCACGCCGAAGGTTTGCTCGGCAAAGCTGCGTGCCTCATCTGCCCCGCGTGATTGCAGAATGGCGGTGAATTCCGGCACGAACGCGGCATTGAACGCGCCCTCGCCGAACAGCGAGCGGAACATGTTCGGCAGCCGGTTTGCCACCACGAACGCATCACCCAGCGGCCCTGCGCCCACGATGGCGGCCATTAACATATCTCGCAGGAAGCCGAGCACGCGGCTGCCCATCGTCCAGCCGCCAATGGTCAGGATGCCACGCAGCATCGAGGTGCTTTTACTCATCGCGCGTTGGCCGTGCCAGCAACGCCGCGATCTCGCGCGCCACACTCGCCTGTCCGCTCACCAGTCGGGCGACGGATTGGCAGATCGGCAGGCTCACGCCCACCAACTCGGCACGGGCGAGCAAGGCCGGGGCCGTCGCCACGCCCTCGGCCACGCCCGCGCTGGCGGCGAGGGCTTCGGCCATCGAAGCGCCTTGCCCCAGCGCGAAGCCGAGCCGGAAATTGCGGCTGCTGGCACCAGTGCAGGTGAGCAGCAAATCGCCCAGGCCCGACAATCCGGCCACCGTCGCCGCCTGCCCGCCCGAGGCCAACGCCATGCGGGTGATCTCGGCCAGTCCGCGCGTGATCAACGCCGCACGGGCATTTTCGCCCAAGCCCGCGCCAATCGCCGCCCCGGCGGCGATGGCGATCACGTTCTTCGCCGCGCCACCAAGCTGCGCACCGATGGGGTCGTCATTGCCGTAAAGACGAAACTCCGGCGTGCTCAGCGCCTCCATCACAGCGGCGCGCACCTCGGCGTTCTCGGCGGCGATCACTGAGGCGGCGGGCTGACCATGCGCGATTTCATGCGCGAAATTCGGACCGCTGAGCACCGCACGCGCCGAATGCGGGGAGCATTCGGCGAGGATTTCGAGCGGCAGGCAATGCGTGCCGATCTCCACCCCCTTGGCGCAATCGACCAAAATCGGGCAGGGCGGCAGATTGGCCAGCACAGCGCGCAGATGCTGCAACGGCACGGTGAGCAGCGCGATGTCGGCTTGCGGCAATTCCGATGTGATGTGGATTTCCGGCGGCAACTCCACGCCCGGCAGGCGCAGATTGTGCCGCGTGGCGCTGATCTCCGCCGCGCGTGCTGGGTCGCGCGCCCACAACGTCACGTTCTGCCCGGCCCGCGCGGCCACCATCGCAAGAGCGGTACCCCAAGCGCCCGCGCCGATCACCGCCACATCACTCATCAGCCAGACGCTCCACCGCAAATCCTTCGCCCGGCTCCATCGCGCCGAGGCGGGAGAGCAAAGCCACCAGAATATTCTCCGAAGCTG
>CAIZGT010000163.1 GCA_903932545.1 uncultured Rhodospirillales bacterium | reverse complement strand
GGTCGCGATGTTTGTGCGCGCAAATGGCATCGATATTCATGTTCAGGTGTCCGGCCCGCCGGGTGCCACTCCGCTGTTGCTGCTGCATTCGCTCGGCACGTCGCTGCATGTGTGGGACTCTCAGGCAGAGTCACTCTCCAACAGCTTCCGAGTTATACGCCCCGACATGCGCGGCCACGGTCTGACCAGCGTTGTGCCGGGCGCAGGCGATATCGGCCAATATGCGCGTGATGCGCTGGCGGTGTTGGATGCTCTGGGCATCGCATCGGCGCATGTCGCTGGCCTTTCCATCGGTGGCCTGATTGCGCAGAGTGTCGCGATCCAAGCCCCCGCTCGCGTGAAGTCGCTGATCCTGTGCGACACCGCGATGGTGATCCCACCGCCCGAGCCCTGGATCGCCCGCGCTGCTTTGGTGCGCGAGAAGGGGATGGAAGCGGTGGTCGATCCGGTGATGGCGCGTTGGATTTCCGAGCCGTTTATGAGCACCCCCACCGGCCAGGGCCTGCGTGCGATGCTGCTGCGCACCAGCCCGGAAGGCTACGCTGCCGCAGCCGAGGCCATCGCCGCTTGCGATCTTTCTGCCCAGACCGCCACACTGAACCTGCCTGCTGTGGTGATCGTCGGTGAACTCGATATGGCAACCCCGATTGCCTCCGCCGAAGCGATGCACACTTCGCTGCGTGGCTCGAAGCTGGTGCTGCTGCCGGGGGCGTTGCACATCCCGACCGTTGAGTTCCCGGACGCGGTGACGGCGGCAATTCGCAGCTTCCTGGAACCTGATATTGCGGATTACTACGAAGCCGGGATGGCTGTTCGCAAACAAGTGCTCGGCGAGGCGCATGTGGCGCGGGCCAGCGGTGGCATCACCGATTTCGACCGTGATTTTCAAGCCTTCATCACCCGCACCGCCTGGGGCGGCGTGTGGACGCGACCAGGTCTTGACCGTCGCACTCGCAGCCTGCTCACCATCGCGATGATGGCCAGCCTCGGCCATCATGAGGAGCTGAAACTGCATGTCCGCGCCAGCCGCAACACTGGGGCCACGCCGCAGGACATCGCGGAAGTGTTGATCCAAGTCGGCGTCTATGGTGGCATCCCGGCAGCCAATTCAGCGGTGAAAATCGCCAAGGAAACGTTTAAGGAGATGGACCAATGAGCGACCTGCGCGCGTTCCGTCCTCTCGTCCCCGGCACCCAACCGGAATACGACGCTGATGTCTATGGCAGCACCAAGTTCCGTGCGCCGAAGCAGCAGTTGCTGCAGGTGCCAACCTCGCTCACCGAAGCCACCGGCCCTCAATTCAGCCCCAGCCGCTATCCGAGCATCATCGACATTTCCAAGGTTGAAAGCGGTGAGGCCCAGGGCCAGCGCATCGTCGTCGAAGGTCAAGTGACGGACGAAGACGGTCGCCCGGTGCCGCACACCATGATCGAGATTTGGCAGGCGAACTCCACCGGCCGCTATCACCACGACGGCGACCAGCACGACGCCCCGCTCGACCCGCATTTCCAGGGCGCGGGACGCGTGTTCACCGATGAGAACGGGATGTATCGCTACATCTCGATCAAGCCGGGTGCCTATCCGTGGCGCAACCACCACAATGCGTGGCGTCCAAACCACATCCATTACTCGCTGTTCGGGCCGGGCTTTGCCACGCGCCTGATCACACAGATGTATTTCGACGGTGATCCTTTGCTGAAATACGACCCGATTTACATGTGCATCGCCGATGCGGGCTCTCGCGAGCGGCTTGTGGCGGGGTTTGATCTCGACCTCACGATGCCCGAATGGGCGCTGGGCTACCGCTTCAATATCGTGCTGCGCGGCCGCAATGCCACGCCGTTTGAAGATAGCAACGATCATGGGGACCACTGAGATGTCCATCACCACCGCCAGCCAGACCATCGGCCCGTATTGGCATCTCCTCCCTTTTGAGGGTTGGAACGATCTGACGCGCTTTGGCGCCACCGGCGATGTGATCACCATCACCGGTCGCATCACGGACGGCACCGGCGCTGCTGCGGGTGATTGCTGCGTGGAAATCTGGCAACCCCGCCCCGAAGTCGAGAATTTCGACGGCTTTGGCCGTGCCGCCACCGACAAGGATGGCGGTTTCAGCTTCACCACACTGCGCCCCGAGCCGGTTCCGGGTGTTCACGGTCGCCTCGGCAATGTGCAGCAGGCCCCGCATGTCGGCCTCACCATCATGGCGCGCGGATTGATGAAAGCCCTGCAAACCCGAATCTACTTCGAGGGCGATGCCGGGCACGATCAAGACCCGGTCCTCAACCTTATCGAAGACCCGGCACGCCGTGCCACGCTGGTGGCGAAGAAGACGGGTGCGGCCGCATATCATCTCGACATCGTGCTGCAAGGTGCGGGCGAGACGGTGTTCTTCGCGATCTGACAGCGCTCTTCCCAACTGCGTGGGGCGGAAACGCGAAGCGTCATCCGCCGTCTCTGTGATTATAGAGCACCGCGTATGACGCGCAGCACTTCCGCCCTGTAATCCCGCCTCATACCAAGCCCCATGCTGCTGAGGCTTCAGCCTACCCAAAAATCAAACACGTCTCCGTCCCATGCGCGAGCAGCGCGCCGGTATCGGCATCGATCAGACGCCCCTCAGACGTCGCCGTCTGCTTGCCGAGATGGATCAGCTTCCCCTCACACCGCACCTGCCGAAGCTTGGACGTGATGGCACGGACATAGTTCAGCTTCAGTTCCAACGTGGTGTAGCTTGTTCCTGCGGCGAGCGCCGAATGCACTGCGCAGGCCATGGCACTGTCGAGCAGCGTTGCGGTCCAACCACCATGGATTGTGCCGAGCGGATTGAGAAAATCGGCCTTGGGTGTGCCGGTGAACACCACGTGGCCATAATCAGCCTCGGTCAAAATTGTTTGCATCGTCAGCGCAAAGGGGGGAGGCGGCAGAACCCCGCTGATCATGCCACGCAGCACCTCGAGCCCCGTCATGCCCGCAACATCTGCGGGGGTGAGCGCGCGAGCCGTTTGGTGAATGGTCTCGCTCATAAGGGCTCCTTGTTTTTCTCGGCCAGTCTTGCTTGCCGCGCAGCCGCAGCCCGCGCCATCCGCTGATGAATTTCCGGCCCAGCCGTGGGGCCGGGAGCGAGGCTGATGTCGCGCAGTTGAATGCGCTGTCCGGTCTTGGCGTCGATCAGCACCGGCTCGATCACTGCACCGCTATCGCGGTTAACGGCCCATACCGCGGGGCCGTTCGGATCAGCCAGATGGCGATTGCCCCACGCCATCAACGCGAGCAGCACCGGATAAAAATCTCGCCCTTTTTCGGTCAGCACATATTCATCACGTGGTGGCCGCTCCGAATAACGCCGTCGGGCCAGCATGCCGTGCTCCACCAAAAGCGACAGGCGACGGGCCAGCGTGCTGCTGGCCATCCCCAGACTCACTTCGAACGCATCGAACCGCCGCAACCCATGGAACGCGTCGCGCAGAATCAGAATGCTCCACCATTCCCCAACCTCTTCAAGGCTGCGAGCAACGGGGCATTCCATGTCGCGAAAGCTTGTCACTTTTATCATGAAAGTAACTTAGTGCGACGGCTTGTGCGAGGCAATCAAATCTGTAGGCTCGGATGATAACGAACAACAATCCGGAAACGTCCATATGGCCGAACTCGCCACCCATACCGTTCCAGCCGAGGCGCTGGAGCGGTTCGTCGCTGACATCTTCGCCGCAGCTGGCTGCGAGCGGGTTGAGGCAGACCGCATAGCGTTCCATCTGATGGGAGCCAACCTCACCGGCCATGACAGCCACGGGGTGATCCGCACCCCGCGCTATGTGTTGTGGTTGCAGGAGGGCAAGGTGCTGGCCGGGCAGGGGCTCAGCATCATCACGCAAAGCCCGACGCATGCGGTGGTGGACGGCAATTACGGCTTTGGCCAAACCATTGGCCCGCTGGCGGTTGATCTCGGTATCGACAAGGCGCGCAAAACCGGCATGGCGGCGATCGCTCTGCGTCGCTCGGGCCATATCGGACGGATCGGTGATTGGGCCGAGCGCGCGGCGGCACAGGGGCTGTTGTCGATCCATTTCGTCAATGTGGCGCAGGGCGAACTGGTTGCCCCCTATGGCGGGGTGGACCGCCGGTTCTCGACCAACCCGATCTGCATCGGCGTGCCGACCTTGGGCGATGAGCCGATGCTACTGCTTGATTTCGCAACCTCGCTGGTGGCCGAGGGCAAAGTGCTGGTTGCTTCCAACGGCGGCAAGCCGGTGCCGCCGGACGCGTTGATTTCGCCGGATGGGGTGCGCTCGAACAATCCCGAATTGCTCTATGGCGCGCCCCTGGTCCAGAGCGGGCCGCGTGATGCGGCACAGGGTGATGGAGCGTTGCGGGCGTTTGGCGAGCACAAAGGCTCAGGCCTCGCCTTCATGTGCGAAATTTTGGCCGGTGTGCTCACTGGTGGCGAAACCTCGGGACCGATCCCTGGCGGCAAGCGCGGGCGGATTAGCAACGGGATGTTCTCGCTATATCTCGACCCCGCACATTTCGGCGCGCGTGATTTCGCCGAACGAGCCGCTGACTATGCCCGCTATGTAAAGGCATCACGGCCTGAGATCGTTGGTGCTGAGGTGTTGGTGCCGGGCGAGGCGGAGGTGCGCACCCGCGCCACCCGTTTGGCCCATGGCGTCCCGTTACAGGCTGATACTTGGGCCGCATTGTTGGCGCTGGGGCGCGAATTGGGTGTTAGTGTGCCGCACTGATACGCTCCCGGCCAAATCGGCGCGCATGTTAACCTTGTCTTGAGAGTTTTGGGCGATCCTGAGAAGCCTTTAGCTCAGGATCAAGCATGTCGATCTCATGGCGCCGCGTCGCTCAACCATCCCTCGCCACCCGCATCCGCTTCGGCTTCGCAGCACTGGTGCTGTTGGGAGTTGTGGTCAGCGCGATGTCTGCCGTGCGAGAGCGCGAGAGTGAGACGCGGATGCATCGCTTCGTCTCGGTATCAGAGTCGCGCAATCAAATAGCCGCGCTGCGCGGTGCGATTGATGGGGTGCAGATGGCTGAGACCAATTTCCGGCTCAGCGGTTCGAAAACCAATATGGCGCAGGTTGGTGCGGCGATCGAGCAGGCGCAGTCTCAACTCACGGCGTTGAAATCCAACACCGAGGAAGCTGCGGAGATGCAGTCCGTCGCGCGATTGGGTGGGATGCTTGAGGCGCATGCAGCCGAGGTCTCGCGCTTCACCAAGTTGTCGCGCGCGTCGGTGATCTCCAGCCAGTCGTTGAGCGACGTGGGGGGGCGGCTGAGCAGCGCGATGAACGAATTGGTGAACCAGTTGGATCGGGATGCACCCTCCGAACAGATTTTCGCGGTGCATCTGATCGATCGGCGGATATTCCAACTTCGCTTGGCCAGCACGCATTTCAGGCTGGAACGGAGTGCTTCGGGGGCAGCGGGTTTCGCTGAAACATTGCGCTCGGTAGAGAAATCCATCGACATGGCGTTGCCCGTGATGGGCGATCTGCGCCGCGATG
>CAIZGT010000162.1 GCA_903932545.1 uncultured Rhodospirillales bacterium | reverse complement strand
TGCACAGCATGAACCAAATCGCCACCCGCCCCCGCGTCGCCCTGTTTGTCACCTGTCTGGTGGACCTGCACCGCCCCAGCGTTGGCTTCGCAGCTATCAAGCTGCTCGAAGCCGCCGGGTGCCAAGTGGAAGTGCCGCGTCAGCAAACCTGTTGCGGCCAGCCTGCCTACAACTCTGGCGACCGCGCCACGGCTGCGGCAATGGCGCTGCAGATTGTCGAGGCGTTTCAGGGTTACGACTACATCGTCGTCCCGTCCGGCTCGTGCGGTGGGATGATCCACAGCCACATGCCGCATCTGTTCGACAATGATCCGAACATGCGCGCCAGGGCCGAGGCGATTGCGGCCAAAACCTTCGAACTGATGGCCTTCCTCGTTACCATTCGTGGCATGACGCAGGTGAATGCGTCGTACGACGGCACCATCACCTATCACGACTCATGTGCAGGTCTGCGCGAGCTTGGCGTGAAGGCGCAGCCACGCGAATTGCTCTCCTCGGTGGAGGGATTGAGCATCGTTGAGATGAAAGAGCCGGAAGTCTGCTGCGGCTTCGGCGGCACGTTCTGTGTGAAATACCCCGAAATCTCCACCCGCATGGTGAGTGACAAAACCGCTGATATCGCCGCCACCGGGGCGGACACGCTGCTCGCTGGTGATATGGGCTGCTTGCTCAACATGGCGGGGCGACTGTCGCGTGAGGGGAGCAAGATCAAAGTGCGCCATGTGGCCGAAGTGCTAGCGGGCATGACCGGCGATCTACCCCCCATCGGCCAGAAGGGAGAATAAGCGCATGCTTGCCACCAGTTCCGACTTCAAGGGCAATGCCAAGCGCGCGCTGAAGAACGCGCCGTTGCAGGATTCGATGCGCGGCACACGCGCGCTTTTCCCCGCCAAGCGCGCCGCCGCGGTGGCTGGCTTGCCCGAGTTCGAGCAGCTTCGCGACATTGGGCGCGACATCAAAAACCACACGCTCGCCAATCTCGATTTCTATCTCGAAACCTGGGAACGCAACGTGCTCAACGCCGGCGGCCACGTCCATTGGGCGAGCACGGCGGAGGATGCGCGCAAGGCGGTGCTCGATATCTGTAAGCGTGTCGGCGCGCGCACCGTCACCAAGGGCAAGTCGATGATCAGCGAAGAACTCGCGATCAACGACCATCTGGAGGCGCATGGCATCACCCCGGTTGAGACCGATCTGGGTGAATACATCCTGCAAATCCGCAATGAGCCGCCAAGCCACATCATCGCCCCGGCCACCCATCTCAGCCGGGCGGATTGGGAAGAGAGCTTCCGCAAAATCCACACCGACCTGCCGGCCGACCGCGTGTTCGCCGAGCGCAAAGACATTATGACCGAGGCGCGCACGCTGCTGCGCGAGAAGTTCCTTGCCGCCGATGTCGGCATCACGGGTGCGAATTTCCTGATCGCGGAAACCGGCTCCTCCGTGATCGTCACAAACGAGGGCAACGGCGACCTCACTCAGACCTTGCCGCGCGTCCATATCGTGCTGGCCAGCATCGAGAAGGTGGTCCCCACGCTGGAGGACGCCACCAACATGCTGCGCCTGCTCGCCCGCTCGGCAACGGGTCAAGACATGTCAGTTTACACCACCTTCTCCACCGGCGCGCGCCGCCCTGGCGATCTGGATGGGCCAGAGGAATATCATGTCGTGGTGGTCGATAACGGCCGCTCGGCAATGATCGGCTCTGAGTTCCAAGACATGCTGCGCTGCATCCGTTGCGCAGCCTGCATGAACCATTGCCCAGTGTATCAAATCGTCGGCGGGCAGTCCTATGGCTGGGTCTATCCCGGCCCGATGGGCTCGGTGCTCACGCCCATGCTGATCGGCGTGGATCAGGCCGGGCAATTGCCCAATGCGTCCACCTTTTGTGGCAAGTGCGAATCGGTCTGCCCGGTGAAAATCCCGTTGCCCAAGCTGATGCGGCATTGGCGCGAGCGTGAGTTTGAACGCCATCTTCAGCCGATTGCCGCGCGCACCAACCTCGCCGTATGGGCCTGGGTGGCACAGCGCCCGAGTCTATATCGTTTTGCAACGCGTGCCGCAGCCAAGGCGTTGGCACTGCTCGGGCGCAGTAAGGGCAGCCTGAGTTATGTACCGCTTGCAGGCGGTTGGACGGCTGGGCGTGATCTGCCGGTGCCGGAGGGCGACACATTCTTCGCCCGCTATGCCAAGCAGCAACGAGGTGAAGCATGAGCCGCGACGCCATCTTCGGCGCAATCCAGCGCGGTTTGCGCCGGGGGCCGCTGCCCGCCGATCAAACCCTCGGCTTGTATGCACGGCTGAACGCTCATCCGCGGCATCTGGTGCCGCAACGCTCGAACCTGCCGCATCCGCAGCAAATTGAGCTGTTCCTGCGCAATCTGGAAAAGGAATTCGCCACCTTCACCAGCGTTGCCAGCAATGACGACGTCCCCTGCGCGGTGGCGGACTACATTGCCAGTCAAAACCTGCCCGCCGACATCATCATTGCCCCGCACCCGGAATTGCGTGCGATCCCGTGGTTCAATCGCCCGCTGCTGCAACTGCGTGAAGGCCGTGCAGAGGCGTCTGATCTTGTGTCTGTGCAGCACGGTTACGTGGGCATCGCCGAGACCGGCACGCTGATGCTGCCCGCCGCCCCGCATCGCCCGACCACGCTGAACTTGCTCTGCGACACCGAAATCGTCGTCCTGCGCGCCAGCCGCGTGGTGGGGCCGTTTGAGGATGCGTGGGACATTCTGCGCCGTGAGCGTGAGGGCATGGTTTATGGCAACTTCCTGCCGCGCAACGTGATGTTCGTCACCGGCCCATCGCGCTCTGCGGATATCGAAAGCACGCTTGAACTTGGCGCGCATGGCCCGCGCAGGCTGCACGTCGTGCTGATCGACGATACGACCGCTGGTTAGTGGGGGCGTAGGCTAGTGGCACGGCGTCCGCGCGGCCTGAGCGACAAGGAACGACAGGATTGGGCGCTGTTCGCCCGCCTGATCACCCCCTTGCCCGGCCGCGCAGCCCCCGAGATGCTACCGGAACCGATTCTCGCAAAGCCCGCCGAACCCGAGCCAGCGCCGCCGCCACCGCCACCGCAGGTGAAATTGCCGAAGGTGCGATCGTCCGAAATGGAGGTTGGCAGCAATCCTGGCGGGCTCGACAAATCCTCCTGGAACCGCTTCCGCTCCGGCAAGCTGCCCGTGATTCGCACCATCGACCTGCACGGCCGCACGGTGCAGCGGGCCTATGACGCGTTGCATGCCTTCCTGATCACCGCCCACGCCGATCAGGTGCGCTGTGTGGAGGTGATCACCGGGCGCGGATCTGGCGAAAACGGTGGGGCAATCCGCCGTGAATTGCCGATCTGGCTCAACCAGCCGCAGCTTCGCCCCCTGGTGCTCGCCGCCACACACCCGCATCCGGCCAATCCGGGCTCGGTGCGTCTCCTGCTACGCCGCGCCAAATGACGCCATTCGGGGCCAAGCTGCGGGCACTGCGGGCGGAACAGGGGATGACGCAGGCGGAACTTGCCGACCGTATTCAAGTCTCGGCGGCGTATTTGTCAGCGTTGGAACACGGCCGCCGGGGCGCACCTTCCACCGGCCTCGTACATCAAATCTGCGCTGAACTCGGCTTGATCTGGGATGCGTCGGAGGAGTTGCTCTCGCTCGCCAAGATATCGAAACCGCGTGTGACAGTGGACACTGCAGGCCTCACGCCCGAACAGACCGCACTTGCCAATCGCATTGCACAGAACATCAGTCGATTGCCACCCACCACTGTGGCGGGGATTCACGCGTTGCTAGATCAGATGCCGGATACCGGAAAGCCCCGCCTGCGAAGACTCGCACGGCGTGGCGAGGCCTAAATAGGCACACCAAATTTTCGAGGCGTGTGTGCCGCTCAAACCGGGTTGACAACACTTTGGGGAATGATACGACACGCCAACCGCCTGGGTAACCCGATGTTAACTTCTACGATCTGTCGTCGTGAACATTGGGATTTGCCTTGGTTTGCGCCCTGGGCGGCATTTTTTTCCAATCCCCCCGCAGGTATCGATGTTGGCCCTTGGCGGGTAAAATACCATCGCAAAATTTGGGAATGGGTTGCGATCTCGCAGGCGTTGGATGAGCGCGGTCTATTGCGACCTGGTGCGCGCGGATGTGGGTTCGCGGTCGGGCGAGAGCCATTGACGAGTCTGTTTGCGCGACGGGGCGTTGATATCTTGGCCACCGATTTGGCCGCAGACGACGCATCCGCCGCAGGATGGTCTCGAACCCTGCAGCATGCCGACAATATGGAGGCGCTACACTGGCCAAGTATTGTTGACCGCGACGATTTTGACAACCACGTCGCGTTCCTGGCGCAGGACATGCGCGCGTTAGAGCCAAAACGTCTCGGCAGTTTCGATTTTATCTGGAGTTCTTGCAGCTTTGAGCATCTGGGTGACCTAGAAGCCGGCATCGCCTTCGTACTGCGTAGCACGGAGTTGCTGAAGGTGGGTGGCATTGCAGTGCATACCACCGAATTCAATCTAAGTTCCTCGGAGAAAACTATAAGTAGCGGGGATGATGTAATTTATCGGCTTAAAGACATCGAAGAAATTGCAAACCGATTGCGGCTTCTGGGGTGTGCTCTTCACGTATTTGATCAAAATGCCGGTCATGCAATTGAGGATATAGAGTATGACTACCCCCAGTATTATGAAAATAACCGGGAGCATATTAAACTAGAACTCTCGGGGTTTATCGCCACATCATGTTTGCTGATCATCACGAAAGGCCGCTATCCGGATGCGCAGCCACCGATATCCGAATTGGTCGAAAAGCTCGCGGTGGCCGCGCCGAAACCGACTCTGTTGGAAATCATCCGCGGTAGCAAATACTGGTATCTCACGTGGCCAATACGTGTGCGTTGGCAGGCTTTGCGGCGTTGGATGCGCAAGCTTTAAGTGTTGCCCATCCAAGCCGTGTAGCCGGAGCCTTATCGCCCCAACATCCGCGCAAGCACGCCGTCATGGCGCACAAAGCGATGATACAGTGCGGCGGTGGCATGCAGCCCGGCCAAAATCAGCAGCGAATTCGCCGCCAGACCGTGCCATTCGTTGATGCTGTGACGCAGATCGGTATTGCCCGGTGCAATCGAGGGTAAGCGGCCGAGCGTGAACAGATTGTCAGCACGGATCGCTTCCAAATACACACCCAACACCAGCACGGCCGCGATCAACGCATACAGCCCATAATGCGCCGCCGTGCCGGCCAAGCCGATGAGGCCCGCATCGGCCGCGGGCAGTTTGCGCCCCTTGGTCAAACGCCACTGAATGCGGGCGACATAGATCACCACCAAGGTCAAACCCAAGGCTACATGCGTGGAGATCGGCCATACCCGCATGGGGCGGGGGAAGAAATCAATGATTTGGGCGATCAGATACATCGCCACAATCACGCCCGCACTCAACCAATGCCAAAGCTTGGTGCGGTCATCGTATGTTTGAAAATCAGACATAAACCATCCATTCAATCGTTGCGGCAACGTCTATGCGCCTATCGGGCCATCCTGCGGATGAATTATCCATTGCCAATCAGAATACCGGTAATAAACACCAGCACCCCGCCAAACCCCACTTGCATGGCTGCCGAGAACAGCGGCGTGTCCATGTATTTCCAGCGGATCCAGCTGATCACCGCGAGTTCTGCCACCACCACAGCAATTGCCACCGAGATGGCGGTTTGAAAATTCGGAATGAGGAACGGCAGCGTGTGGCCAATCCCGCCCAGCGTGGTGGCCAAGCCGCAGATTAGGCCGCGAATCCACGGTGCGCCGCGCCCGGTGAGGGAGCCGTTGTCAGACAGTGCCTCGGCGAACCCCATCGAGATGCCCGCGCCAATCGAAGCCGCCATGCCCACCAGAAACGCGTCATGGCTCTGGCCAGTGGCGAACACCGCGGCGAACACCGGAGCGAGGGTGGAAACTGAGCCATCCATCAGCCCGGCCAAAGCGGGCTGGACGATGCGCAGCACGAAATTGCGACGGTTTGCTTCATCCTCATCAGACGCCGCCCCGGAAGCGGCGGTCTCCGCCACCAGCATATCGGCCTTGTGCTCATGGCCCGCTTCCACTTCGGCCAAATCACCGAGCAGTTTTCGGATCGACGCATCGGTGCTGCGGGCGGCGGCCATGCGATAGAAATTGGCGGTCTCTGCTTCCATTGACTGTGCCTGCGAGCGCACAGTGTCCAGCCCAAGAGCCGCGGACTGCCACACCGGCTTGCGCGTGACGAAACCGCGCACGTCTTGGCGGCGCACCAACGGAATATGCTCGCCGAATTTCGACTGATACAGCTCGATCAGAGAACGGCGATGCTCGCCTTCCTCGTGCGCCATGTCGCGAAACACCTGCGCCGAGGCTTGAAAATCCCCGCTCAAGCGTTCGGCAAAATCGGCATAGATGCGACCATCCTCCTCTTCGGAGCTGATCGCCAATGCTAGCATTTCCCGTTCCGACAATTCATCAAAGTTGCGCATGCTTAATTCCTATCGATGTTGAGGCGGATATAGCATGTGATGTCTAATGCGCAAGACAAACGCAAATACTGCGAGTGTTTCTCAACTCAAATGCAAATCAATTGCAACTGATAAACCGATCATTGCGATGATATGCCCGCAATGATGGTGATGGATGCGATCAATCCGCGCCGTTGATCCCGCGCACCGCCGCCATCGGATAAACGCCCATAATCCGCGTCTCGCGTGAGAAGAAGCCGAGTTCTTCCAACGCGCGGCGCAGATGCGGCTGTTCGGGATGGCCTTCCACGTCACATAGGAATTGCGTGGCGGTGAACGCGCCGGCGAGCATATAGCTCTCCAGCTTCGTCATATTCACCCCGTTCGTGGCAAAGCCGCCGAGCGCTTTATAAAGCGCCGCTGGCACGTTGCGGACACGGAAGACGAACGTGGTCATCAGACCCGGCGTGGTGGCGGGCAGATGCAGCGGCTGTCTCGCCATCACATAAAACCGGGTGGTGTTGTGTGCAGCGTCTTCGACATTGCGGCGCAGAATGTCCAACCCGAACAAATTGCCCGCCAATTCTGAGGCAACGGCCGCGTCTTCAGGGTTGTCCCATTGCGCCACCATCTCGGCCGATCCTGCAGTGTCGCTTTGCACCACCGCCTGAACCCCCAATTCGGCAATCAGCTTGCGCACTTGCCCAACAGCGACCGGGTGGGAATGGATCCGCTTGATCTGCTCAATGCGCGTGCCTTTGGGGGCGAGCAGGCAATGCTCAACCCGCTGGAAATGCTCACCCACCACCGACAGCCCTGATTCCGGCAGCAGCGCGTGTACGTCCGGCACACGGCCTGCCAACGTGTTCTCACACGCCAGCATCGCCAAATCGGCGCGGCCCTCATGCACGGCGGCGATTGCGTCGGCGAATGCATAGCAGGGCAGGGTGGACCAGCCCGGATACGCATTGCGGCAGGCGAGATCGGAATAAGCGCCGGGCGTGCCCTGGAAGGCGATGATCTTGTTCATCGTTGCGATCTAGACGATGCTGGCCGCAGTTAGAAGCGCCGTTCCTGAGAGGCATATATGTTGAAGCGACGAATTTTGGTTTGGATCGCACTGCTCAGCTTCGTCGTCTCGCCTGCTCTAGCCCAGGAGGAGATTGAACTGAGCCCCCGGCCAGGGGTGACTGAGACTGTCAGCCTGTGGATGACGCCAAAAGCCACGCGAAATGTTATCCTGCTCACCGGCGGCGGTGGCGGCGTGAAGCGGGTGGGCGGTAATTTTCTGCTCCGTATTGTGTCTCAGCTTTCGGCAGCAGGCTTCAATATTGCTGCCCCCGAGGTGCCGAGTGATTCCGGCGATGGCATGAAAAACCAGTTCCGCGTCAGTGTCGAACACGCCACGGATATTGCGGCGGTGATTGATCTGATGAAGTCGCGCGCCGATTTGCCGGTTTGGTTGGTATCCACCAGCAACGGCACGCTGTCCGCCGCCAGCGTTGCTGCCCGGCTTGGGCCACCGCGCGTGGCGGGCCTTGTGCTCACCTCCACAGTCTGGCAGCGCTTGATGGGCTTTACGGATCTTGGGCAAATTCATGTGCCCACCTTGGTGATCCATAATTACGACGATGCCTGTCGTGAGAGCCCTTATGCCAAAACCGAAGTGGGCATGCAGGCGTTGGCCAACACACCCGCGCATGAATTGATCAGCGTTGCGGGTGGAATTTCCCGCAGTGAGCCTTGTCAGGCGATGTCACCTCACGGCTATTTGGGGATTGAGGATCAGGCGGTTCGCCCGATGGTCGCCTGGATCAAATCACACTGAAAGCGCTTACAAATGGCTCGCGACCCCGCTTCGACCCAGAACATGGGCGAAACCCCGGTGATCCACCGCACCGCTTCGGTGCGCGCGTCCACGTTTGGCCGCTACTGCGAAGTGGGTGCGCGCACCAAAGTCGCCGAGAGCAGCTTTGGTGATTATTCGTATGTCGTGAATGACAGCGACATTATTTATACAACCATCGGCAAATTCTGCTCCATCGCCGCCCACACCCGGATTAACCCCGGCAACCATCCGCTGGAGCGGGTGGCGCTCAGCCATTTCACCTATCGCTCCTCAAGCTATAATCTGGGTGATGACGACGGCTCGTTCTTCGACTGGCGGCGCTCCTTCCGCTGCGTGATGGGCAATGATGTGTGGATCGGCCATGGCGCGATCATCCTGCCCGGTGTGAAGCTCGGCAACGGGGCTGCGGTGGGCGCAGGCGCAGTGGTGACGAAAGACGTGCCGCCCTTCGCCATCGTGGTTGGCAATCCTGGCCGCCTACTGCGCTATCGCTTCACCCCTGAGATTATCGACAGCTTGGAGCGCATCGCATGGTGGGACTGGGAGCACGATCAGTTGCGCCAGGGCCTGCAGGATTTCCGCCATCTGAGTGCCGAGGCATTTTGCGCGAAATATGACGCGGCATAATTGTCGCCCAGCGCGCATCTGCGCGTCGTCGCGGTCCGTAATGGGGATGTGGGTGGCGAGATCGGCCACCGCACAATCGCAAACCCAATAAGGACCAGTCACATGCGCCCAATTTCACGCATCAATCTGCGTGCGGCTTTGCTCGCCCTGAGCATTGCGGCCCTGGCAGTGCCCGCTTACGCCGAAATGACCGATCCGATGGTCGGCGGTGCTGCGATGTATCCGACGAAGGATATCATCGACAACGCCGTGAACTCCAAAGACCATACCACGCTGGTTGCCGCTGTTAAGGCCGCTGATCTGGTTGCCACGCTCAAGACTTCTGGCCCGTTCACCGTGTTTGCACCAACCAACGAAGCCTTCGCCGCCCTGCCGGCTGGCACGGTGGACACCCTGCTCAAGCCCGCCAACAAGCCGACTCTGACCAAGATCCTCACCTACCACGTGGTGCCGGGCAAGCTCGACGTCGCGGCGCTGACCAAGCTGATTGCTGAAGGCCACGGCATGGCCAAGCTGACCACTGTTGCAGGCGGCACCCTGGTCGCCACGCGCGTCGGGCCGAGCATCGTTGTCACCGATGAGAAGGGTGGCATGGCGCATGTGACGATTGCGGATGTGTACCAGTCCAACGGTGTCATCCAGGTGGTGGACAAAGTGCTGTTGCCAAACTGAGGCTCAAACTGCGGCCAAGCGCCCCGCCCTCCAGCCGGAGGGTGGGGCTACCTGCCGCGTCCCGCCTGATAGATCGCCAGATTGGTATAAGCCGCATCGAGCAGCGGCGTTGCAACCCCGCAGCGATGCCCGCGCGCGACCATGTCACCGATGATCTGGTCCGCCTCAATCGGATACCCGGCGAGCAAGTCACGATACATTGATGAGGTGAATGCCGATCCGGCCTGGGTCAGTGTGGCGCGGGTTTGGGCGATGTAGTCCGCCGTCATCGGATGGCCCGCAGCAGCCACCACGGCGAGCACCTCCGCCATAAATCGATCCACCAACACCTCCCCGCCGGGTGCCGCCGCGATATCACCCACCGAGCCGCGCATCAGGCAGTTGATGCCGCCGAGTCCTGCCAGCAGCACCCATTTCTGCCACATCGCATGCGCAATCCCGCGTGACAGCTTCGCATCGAAGCTCGCGCCCTGCATGAAGCCGTCCAGCATTGCGGTGCGTTCAGACGAGCTGCCATCCATCTCGCCGTATGCCAACTCATGAAATTTCGCGAGTTGCACAATCTGGCCCTGCGCGCCGATGGTCGCGGCGATTTTGCACACGCAGCCCACCACCGCCTGCGCACCAAAGCGTTCTGTGAGGATGTCCACGTGCTTCATGCCGTTCAGCACCGGCAGGATCATCGTATTCGGCCCGACCGCAGGCGCGATATCGGCCAAGGCAGCGTCAAGCGCATACGCCTTCACCGTCACCAGAACCGCGTCGAAGGCGTCTGTTGCCTCGCCGGTGACGAGCAATTGTGGGGTCAGTGCGAGATCGCCATGCGGGCTTGTCACCTGCAATCCGCTCTCCCGCAGCGCCTGCGCGCGGGCAGGGCGGACCAGGAACGTGACGTCGCGCCCTGCAGCGGCGAGCCTCGCGCCGAAATAGCCGCCGGTTGCCCCGGCCCCCACCACCAACAAGCGCATGTGCAGCTCTCCCCAAACTCGCTTTGAGTGTTTGCACCAAACATGGGCTGAGGTCCGGCTGGCGTCCACCACCGAGTGGGTGGACAATGTGAGCCGCGGGCTATGGCTGAAACGGAAGCCCAGCCTTAGAACTCGCGATAGACGTTCTCTTTCCAATTGATCTGGTGATATTCCGCAAACACCGCATCATCGGCGTCATCTGCTGGCGTATCCAGTGAGAGCGAGGTGATTGGGAATTCCACCAGCGTGCGGTGCTGCGCCTCGGAGCGGTCCCATGAAAGCGGATGGATAAAGTCGCGTGCGCTGTCCTGTATCCGCCACATTGCCACGCCATGCGCGCGCATCGCCTGCATCACCCAGGATGGGCGCTGCATGTAAAGATGCCGCTGCGACTCAAATTGGCGAAAAGCATAACAGCTGCGCAGAGTGGTCGAACCCATCGCCAACGCCTCGCACAGCGTGCTGAACGAGGAGACCAAGTGGGTTGCGCCGAACAGAGTCCCGATATCCGCCATCAGGCTGGAACTCTGCCGCGTTACCTGCATTCCGGCTGCAATCAGCGCGTCTTCGGCCGCGGCGATGCACGGATTGGCAGTATCTTGATACACCAGAATGGCCCGCGTCACCCCATACGTGGCGCGGGCATGCAGCGCCGCCATCACGTAATAAGCGGCGGGGGGTTGCAGATACCAGGGGAAGAGAAGTCGCCCGGTAAAAATATCACCGCTGCGGAAATGCAGTACAACACTCTGCGGATCCGCCTCCGGTGCGAAGGCTTGCAGATGGGCCAAAAGGGGTTTCACCACGCGATCAATCGCGCGCAGTGGCGCATCGGCGGCATAACTCACGAGCGCTTCAGGAAATTGGTCGTTGTTCCAGAACTCCCCGGTCAGGGTCGGCACGACCGCAGGCTCAAACTCACCAATTTCGATGCTTATGCCATCCAACACATAGGTGCCGGGTGGCGGGCCACCCACGAACGGAAAAATCTGAACGCGGGTGACGCCGATGTACCGTGCGATCAACACCACGTTCAGCAATTGATAAATTGCGTTTCCAAACCGTCCAAATTGCTTTGCCCGCAAGATGGAAATCCGTCCAATGAACAGGAAGCCCACCGCTTCAATCCGATAGCCATCGGCAGGCGCAAAATTTTGTGGATTGAAGCGGTTGTGGCGCGCAAATCTACGCACCAGCCAGGGATTAAAGCGATCGATATAATGCTTGCGGAGCTGTCCGGTTACGATCCAAGTTAGTATTGTTTTTATTCGACTCAGATTGAGGCGAATTTGCGCTATGATGGGATTAGTGTGGACTGAATTACTCAAAAACATATCCAATCTATAGCATTATATGCAACAATCTTATTTACCAGTTATGTGTAAAACATCCATCATTGAATAAAGTCCCGGCGCTTTGCCGCGCACCCACAGCGCGGCGCGCACCGCACCAGCGGCGAACACACGCCGGTCAAACGCGCGATGGGTGATGGCGATGTGCTCATCCGCCGCGGCGAACAGCAGCGTGTGCTCGCCCACCACCTGACCGCCGCGCATCGCTGAGAAGCCGATTGCGCCATCTTTGCGCGCGCCGGTATGGCCGTCGCGCCCGCTTTGCATCACATCGCGCAATTCCACCCCACGCCCGCGCGCCACCGCTTGGCCCAGGCCGATCGCCGTGCCAGACGGCGCATCAACCTTCTGCCGATGATGCATCTCCACAATCTCAGCGTCATAGCGCGCTGCCGGGAGAGCCGCCGCCATCTTTTCGGCGAGGGCCAGCACGAGGTTCACGCCCGGTGAGAAATTCGGCGCATAGACCACTGCAATGCTCTCAGCCGCGCGCTTCAACTCCGCTTCGTCGTCCGCAGACAGCCCGGTGGTGCCAACCACCCAAGGCGTGCCAGAGCGCGCCATCATCCGCGCATGCACGCGCGCGGTAGAAGCGTGGGTGAAGTCGATCACCACTTCACTCGCCTCGGCCAAGCCGCCGATATCAGCGAACAAATCTGCCGCACCGATATCGCTCACGCCGGGTCGGTCAACGCCGCCAGAAAGCGGCGCGCCAGCGGCGGCCACCTCCTGCACCAGCATTTGCCCCATCCGTCCGGCGATGCCAGCAATGCCGATGCCGGTTTTCATGCGCCGGACGCCTTGTCGAAGAACGCCTTCATTTTGTTCAGAAAGCCCTCCGTCTCCGGGCTCGACTTCACGTTCGCTTCAGCGTCGAACTGCTCCAGCAAATCGCGCTGCTTGCGGGTGAGATGCTGAGGGATTTCGACCTTCACCTGGATATACATATCCCCGCGCGCCGCCGAGCGCAGCACCGAAAATCCCTTGCCGCGCAGCCGATGCTGATCGCCGGTTTGGGTGCCGGGTGGAAGCTTCACCTTTACCCGCGTGCCGTCGATTGCTGGCACTTCGATGTCGCCACCCAATGCCGCCTGTGTCATCCGCAGCGGCACAACGCAGAACACATTTGCCCCGTCGCGCTGGAAAATCGGATGCTGGCGGATCGCGACATGCACATACAGATCACCCGACGGCACCCCTGCGCCGCCCGATTCACCTTCGCCCGCGAGACGGATGCGCGTGCCGTCTTCCACGCCTGCCGGGATCGAAACCTGGAGGCTACGATCGCGCTGCGTGGTTCCGGAGCCGTGGCAAATTTTGCACGGATTGCGAATAATCTGACCCTTGCCGCCGCAGGTTGGGCAGGTGCGTTCGACCAAGAAGAAGCCTTGTTGCGCGCGCACCTTACCAGCGCCGTTACAGGTGCCACAGGTGTTCCGCCCAGCTTCCTTGCCCTCTGAGCCAGTGCCGTTGCAGCTTTCGCAAGCGATGCGGGTGGGCACGCGCAGCGTAACCTTGGTGCCTGCAAAGGCTTCGGTTAGGTCGATCTCGACTTGCGAACGAATATCCGCCCCCGAGCGCGTGCCGCCCCCCGCGCCGCCACGTCGGCCCATGAAGTCGCCAAACATCTGGTCGAAAATATCGCCCAAGCCCGCGCCATCAAACCCCGCGCCGCCCGGGCCAGCCCCGCCGCCCATGCCGCCCTCAAACGCGGCATGGCCGTAGCGATCATACGCGCCGCGCTTTTGTTCGTCCTTCAGAACGTCATAGGCTTCGTTGATCTCTTTGAACTTCGCCTCAGCGGCGGCGTCTCCCGGATTGCGATCCGGGTGGTATTGCATGGCAAGCTTGCGGTAGGCCTTTTTCAGGTCATCCGCGCTTGCATCCTTGCTCACGCCGAGCGTGGTGTAGAAATCCTGCTTGGCCATCGTCAAAGACTTTCATCGTCCGGAAACGACTCGGCCCCCGCACGTGCAGGGGCCGGGCCGCCAGGGTCGGATTACGCTATATTCAGGCGGATTTGCGGGTGTGATCGACTTCTTCGAAGTCTGCATCCACCACTTTCTCGCCCGGCTTGCCTTCAGCCGCCGCTTCCGGAGCAGCCGCTTCAGCGCCAGCCTTGTAAACCGCCTCACCGATCTTCATCGCCACTTGGGTCAGCGCCTCGGTGGCAGCGGTCAGAGGGCCAAGCTCGCTGCCTTCCATCGCCACGCGGGCCTGGCCGATAGCGGCTTCGGCTGCCGATTTATCTTCAGCCGAGATTTTGCCCTCGTTCTCGTGCAGGGTTTTCTCGGTCTGATGGATCAGACCATCAGCATGGTTCTTCGCTTCGATGAACGCACGACGCGCTTTGTCGGCTTCGGCATTTGCCTCAGCTTCCTTGACCATCTTCTCGATGTCGGCATCAGAAAGGCCGCCCGAAGCCTGGATGCGGATCTGCTGTTCCTTGCCAGTCGCCTTGTCCTTCGCCTGCACCGAGACGATGCCGTTCGCGTCGATATCGAACGTCACTTCAATCTGTGGCACGCCGCGCGGGGCGGATGGGATGCCCACGAGATCAAACTGGCCGAGCGCCTTGTTGTCGGCCGCCATCTCGCGCTCACCCTGATAGACCTTGATGGTCACAGCGGTCTGACCGTCATCGGCGGTCGAGAACACCTGAGACTTCTTGGTTGGGATCGTGGTGTTGCGGTCGATCAGGCGTGTGAACACGCCGCCCAGGGTCTCAATGCCCAATGAAAGCGGGGTCACGTCGAGCAGCAGAACGTCCTTCACGTCGCCCTTCAGCACCGCGCCCTGCACGGCGGCACCGATGGCCACCACTTCATCCGGGTTCACGTTGCGGGCAGGTTCCTTGCCAAAGAACTGCTTCACAATCTCGATCACCTTCGGCATGCGGGTCATACCGCCAACCAGGATCACTTCATCAATCTCAGCAGCCGTGACCCCGGCATCCTTCAGCGCATCCTGGCAAGGCTTCAGCGTGCGGGTGATCAGATCATCCACGAGGCTTTCAAGCTTCGCACGGGTGAGCTTCATCACCAGATGCTTCGGGCCGGAGGCATCGGCGGTGATGAATGGCAGATTGATCTCGGTTTCTTTCGAAGACGAGAGTTCAATCTTGGCCTTCTCAGCCGCTTCCTTCAGGCGCTGCAACGCGAGCTTGTCGTTGCGCAGGTCAATGCCCTGCTCCTTCTTGAACTCAGCTGCCAAATATTCGATCACGCGCAGATCGAAATCTTCACCGCCGAGGAAGGTGTCACCATTGGTGGACTTCACTTCGAACACGCCATCGCCGATTTCCAGCACAGACACGTCGAACGTGCCGCCGCCGAGATCGTAGACCGCAATGATGCCGGACTTTTTCTTGTCCATGCCATAAGCGAGCGCCGCAGCGGTCGGCTCGTTGATGATGCGCAGCACTTCAAGGCCCGCGATGCGGCCGGCATCCTTGGTGGCCTGACG
>CAIZGT010000161.1 GCA_903932545.1 uncultured Rhodospirillales bacterium | reverse complement strand
AGTACGGGCTGATCGACAAGGTGATTGAGGTGGCGGCCTAAGACTGGTTTGACAGCGGGACGAGCCGCTTGGTACCATAAGACGGAACAGTAATCGGAGGGTCGATGCGCAGGTTCCGTCTTATTTTCTTCTCATTCCTTCTTCTGGTGGTGGTGGCGATCTATCTGATCTTGCTCGGCGTCTCTGGGCTTTGGCCGCATCTGTTGCGCTGAGCGCGGGTTTGTTTGGTGGGTGGTGGCGGTGGCGGTGGGATTGCTTCGCGATCCCGCCCTACGGTTTTGAGTTCGGTTTGAAATTTGCTTGAGTCCGGCCAGTGGGTGTGATCCATAATGGCGGATGGATTTACCCCCCTCCCCATTCGAGACGATTGCCGCCAGTCTGGCGGGGATTTGGCGCGGGCTGCTGTTGGGGTTGGGCGCGTGGGGGATTGCGCCGCAGATTGCGCTGCCGACGCATCGTTGGGTGAGTGACAAAATTCTGCGGTTCAACGCACTGCTCGCGCGCTACCGGGCGGGCACGCTGCGCCGCGTGACGTGGCGTGTTGCGCCGATGCCAACCGCGCGAAAAACCCACACCACGCCAGCGGCGCGATTGCCGCGCCGATTCGGCTGGTTGGTTGCGCTCGGCAAGCACAATGCCGCTTGTTGCGGCACACAATTGCAGGCGGTGCTGGAGACGCCGGAGATGGCGGAATTGCTAGAAGCCTCTCCCCAAGCCCAACGGATTTTGCGCCCCTTGCTGCGCGCGCTGGCGGTGCCGATGCCGTGTGTGATCGACGCGCCACGCGCGCCACGCAAGCCGCGTATCCGCAAGGCACGGCCGAAGCCGGAGGCCTTTCAGATTCCACTCCCCCGTGGCGTGCTCACCTGGGCGCGGCGCGAGCGGGCTTTGGAAAAAGCGATCGCGGCCATTCGATGACGCACGGACTAAACGTTCCGGATCATTATCGAAATCGCCCTGTCAGACGCGCCACGCGCAGGCATCGCGCAAGGACGTGGTGGTTAAATGCCGATCTTGCGCAGCGCATCTTCCAGCGACAGATCGAACTTCTCGCCGGTGGCGCGGCGCTTCAATTCCACCATGCCGGTTGCAGCACCACGCGGGCCGATGACGATCTGCCAGGGATGGCCCATCAATTCGGCATCCGCGAATTTCGCCCCTGCCCGCTCGTCACGATCGTCATACAGCGCGCGGCCGCCGAAGGCAGCGTAGGCTGTCTCGCACATCGCGTCACACGCGGCGTCACCCAGTTTGAGGTTGATCACCACCGCGGGGAACGGGGCCACGGAATCGGGCCAGATGATGCCCTTTTCGTCGTGCGAGGCCTCGATGATCGCGCCGACGAGGCGAGAGACGCCCACGCCGTAGCTGCCCATGTGGGGGATGACCGGCACGCCGTCGCGACCGGCGACGGAGAGGCCCATCGGCTCGGAATATTTGGTGCCGAAATAGAAGATGTGGCCCACCTCAATGCCGCGCCCCTCACGCCGACGCGCTTCGGGAACCGCGTCCCAGGCAGCGGTGTCGTGCTTTTCGTCGGTGGCGGCGTAGCTGGTGGTCACCTTCTCATAGAAGGCATCCAGATCAGCCGGGTTGTTTGGATCAATTTCCGAACCCGCCCAATCCATCGCCTCGAAATCGGCATCGAAGAACACGCCGGATTCGCCGGTGGGGGCGAGGACGATGAATTCATGGCTGAGATTGCCGCCGATCGGGCCAGTGTCGGCCACCATCGGGATGGCTTTAAGGCCGAGGCGCTGGAAGGTGCGCAGATAGGCGAGCATCTGTTTGCGGTAGCTGACCACCGCGCCCTCATAGTCGAGGTCGAAGGAATAGGCGTCCTTCATCAGGAATTCGCGGCCGCGCATGACCCCGAACCGCGGCCTCTGCTCGTCGCGGAACTTCCACTGGATGTGATAGAGGATTTTGGGCAATTCGCGGTAGGAGCGGACATAGGCGCGAAAAATCGCCGTGATCATGTCCTCATTGGTCGGCCCATACAGCAGTTCGCGCTCATGACGATCCCTGATT
>CAIZGT010000160.1 GCA_903932545.1 uncultured Rhodospirillales bacterium | reverse complement strand
CCACTGTCCGCCCAAGATCAGGCAGATATTTCGCGCATCGAGGCCTATCTGAACGGGCTGCATGCTTTGCGCGCGCGGTTCCTGCAAGTCGGGCCAGATGGCAGCGTCACTGAGGGCAATGCCTGGGTGAGCCGTCCGGGCCGGATGCGCTTTGAATACGACAAGCCCGCGCCGTTCCTGATGGTGGCAGGCTTTGGCTCATTCGTGTTTCACGACAGCGAGTTGAATCAAACCACATCAATCCCGCTCGCCGCCACTCCATTGAGCATTCTGTTGGCCGATAAAGTGTCGCTATCCGGCGACGTGAGCGTCATCGGCATTGAGCGCCAGCCTGGGCAGATTTTGGTGACGATGATGCGCTCCTCCTCGCCGGAGGATGGCAGCCTGAGCCTGGTGTTCGCCGACCAACCCCTCGCCTTGCGACAATGGGTTGTCACTGATGGTCAGCGCCAGGAAACGCGGGTGAGCTTGTTCAATGTGGAATTGGGCGGCAACTTCCCGGCCAGCATGTTCCAGTTTGAAGATCCGCGACTGAAGTCGAATAGCAACAACTAGACACGATTCTCTGCCCGAATCCGCGTTTTTGCCTTTCTTTTGACGCTTCAGTGTTCGACCATTCACCTATGAAACCGCTTATCGGCATTTCCTGCTGCACCAAATTGTTCGGCACCTTCGGCATGATCAACCATGCCGCGTCTGACACCTATGTCCGCGCCACCGATCAGGTCGTCGGTGGGGTGCCGGTGCTGATCCCAGCCAATGGCGTGCGGGCGGATATCGAAACGCTGATCGCCCGGCTGGATGGTTTCATCCTCACTGGCAGCCGTTCGAACGTGGAGCCCTCCAACTATCAAGGCCCGCCCCACGCTGAAGGCACGCCAGAGGACGTGGACCGCGACGCGGTCACCTTGGCCCTGATCCGTGCGGTGATGCGCGCGGGCAAGCCGATTTTGGCCGTCTGCCGCGGTTTGCAGGAATTCAACGTCGCTCTCGGCGGCAGCTTGCATCAGCGCTTGCAGGATTTGCCGGGGCGGATCGACCATTCCACCCCCATGCAGCCCAACCCCCGCCTCCGGCAGGGCAAGGCGCATCAGGTGAAACTCGCGCCTGGCTCTCTGCTGCATCGCCTGGCGCAAGCGCCGGTGATTGCAGTCAACTCGCTGCACAATCAGGGTATCGACCGTCTGGCGAAGGGCTTGGTGGCCGAGGCTTGGGCGCCCGATGGCACGATTGAGGCCATCCGCGCCACCGGCCATCCCTTCGCGTTCGGCGTGCAATGGCACCCCGAATACGATTTTGACACCGATATCGTCTCAGCTGGCCTGTTCCGCGCCTTCTCCGAGGCGATCAGTGCGCAGCGGCATCAGGGGCTGGCTGTGGCGGATTAGTGGGCGAGGGATCGGCGACAGGCGTATTGCGCTGCGGCGTTAATCCCAATATCGGTGCTCGCCCGGTTGGGTCTAACCCGTTCAGCAGTTCAGTGCTGGTAAAAACCAGCAGACCGACACCGAGGCTCAGAATCATCAAGTTGCGCATCAGCAGTTGGATGATCTGCATTGGCGTGAAATGGTTGTTGGTAATCTCGAACCACGAAACATACACCACGGCCAGCACCAGCAAAGCGAAAAACGCCCCGTCAATCGCAAGCTGGTTTGTGACAGGGATAAACGCAATCAAATCAGGGCGTTCTATCTGCATCGCGATACAAAACGCCCAGATCGCGCCGAGCAACACCATCATAAGAAAATTGAACATCCGGCGCATCCGTTGAGACGCTCCCGCTATATCAGGAACGCCTCAACGGAGCCATCGTCGCGTTAGCGGTAATAATACGGGTGATAGGGATGATACGGTCGATACGGCTCGATGATGCAGCCCGATAACGATATCGCCGCGAGCGCCACAAAGAAGCTACGAAGAAACCACTTGCGCATCATTTGAAACCCCCATTCGGTATGGCGATTATATATCAGGAGCAATTTGCCAAAATTATGGCATTACATTGCAAATGGTAACTGTTAATATATTTTAATATGCAGGATATAAATAAAATATTAAATGCTTCGTCGTAAAGCATGCGATATACGAAAGTTATAAATCTATAAAAAATTATATAGCATAAAATTATCGTTAATT
>CAIZGT010000159.1 GCA_903932545.1 uncultured Rhodospirillales bacterium | reverse complement strand
CATCAAGGCCACCGACATTCCGGTGGTGGCGTTCTCGGTGGGTGAAGAAGAACTTGCGGGCATCGACACCAAGCCGCTGGTGGGCCATCTCGCGGCTTGGAACTATTTCGAGAGCGTGAAATCCCCCGTCAACACTGCGTTCATCAAGGAATGGCACGAGTTCACCAAGAAGCCGAACCGCACCACCAATGACCCGATGGAAGCCGCCTATATCGGCTTTAACATGTGGGTGAAGGCAGTGCAGAAGGCAGGCACGGTGGATCAGGCGAAGGTGATCGACGCGATGATTGGCGTGGCGGTGCCCAACCTTACGGGCGGTATCTCGACGATGATGCCGAACCATCACATCACCAAGCCGGTGCTGATCGGTGAAGTGAAGGCGGATGGACAGTTCAACGTGGTGTGGAGCACGCCGGGCACTGTGGTGGCCAATGAATGGTCGCCGTATCTGGAAGGCTCGAAGGATCTGATCGCAGATTGGCGCAAGCCGCTGTTCTGCGGGAACTTCAACGTGGTCACCGGCAAATGCGGTGGGGCGTCGAAGTAAGTTAAACGACCAGTAATCGTCATTGCGAGCGCAGCGAAGCAATTCATCGAGCCAAAGGCCCAACCTGGGGTTTCGATGGATTGCTTCGTGTATTCGCTCCTCGCAATGACGGCTGAGGACACCGAATGACCATCCTCCGCCGTCTATGTGCCGCACTTATGCTGGGCTTGGTGCTGGCCACCACCCCCGCTTGCACTGATGACGGACCAGATCCGTTTATCGGCCTCGCCTCCGAAAACTTCGACGATATCGCTGCGGCCATCGGCGCGCTCGCGATCTCTGGCAACCCGCAAGCCGCGCCCACGATCTCGGCGCTGCAGAGTGAGACGCTGTTCGTGGGCCCGGCGGGGGATGATCCCGCACCGATCCTGATCAAGACGGATTCCGGCTTTATCGACGCGCGGACCGGCCAGAAAGTTGATGATGTAAGCGAGGATGATCTCGCCAATGTTCGCGTGAACAACAAGGTGCGGCGCGCGGTTGAGGCGGCGAAGGGGGGCTTGGATTTGTTCAGCCCCGATATAGCCGCACGCAAACATGCAGCCGAGCAGGTGTTCACCTCGCACGACCCGGCCACGCTGCCGCTGCTGGCGCGGGCGATCGGCAATGAAAAAGACAATTCGGCGCGCAAGCTCATGCTTGAAGCGCAGGCCGCGGCGATGCTGACGGGCGGCGAGGGCAGTGATGCCGAGCGTATCAGCGCCATCGCGGTGCTGCGCGCGCGCGGCGATGTGGAAAGCAAATCCCTGCTGCAATCGCTGCACGACAATTCGCCCGCCGTGGGTGCCGCCGCCGCGGCCGCGATTGCCTCGTTGGAGAACGTCGAGAGAATCTGGAGCGTGGCGCAGAGCGTCTTTTACGGTCTCTCACTCGGCTCTGTGCTGCTGCTCGCCGCCGCGGGGCTTGCCATCACGTTTGGGGTGATGGGGGTGATCAACATGGCGCATGGCGAGATGGTGATGATCGGGGCTTACACCACGTTTGTGGTGCAGGGCGTGATTCGCGCTTACGCGCCGGGATTGTTTGAGGCGAGCTTGTTCATTGCCGTGCCGCTGGCGTTTTTGGTGTCCGGCGCGATTGGTGTGCTGATTGAGCGGTGTTTGATCCGCTTCCTGTATGGGCGCCCGTTGGAGACATTGCTCGCCACCTGGGGCCTGTCACTGGTGCTGCAACAGGCGGTGCGCTCGGCGTTTGGCTCGTCCAACCGTGAGGTGAGCACGCCGTTGTGGATGAGCGGGGCGGCGCAATGGGGCGGGCTGACGATTACCTATAACCGCCTGGTGATCATCATCTTTGCGATGATGGTGATTGCAGCCTTGATGGCGGTGATGCGTGGCACCTCGCTGGGCCTGCGGATGCGCGCGGTGACGCAGAACCGGCGCATGGCTGCCGCCATGGGCATT
>CAIZGT010000158.1 GCA_903932545.1 uncultured Rhodospirillales bacterium | reverse complement strand
TATCAGGGCGCGCAGGCGGTGCGCAACGCCGATGGCAGCTTCAGCATCACCCTCGGCAATGGCAGCGTGGAACGGTTCTCAGCCTCGGGGGTGCTGTTGCGCACCATCGGGGCGGATGGCAGCACGACGGTTTATAATCCCGACAATTCAATCTCCAAGCTCAACGCCGCCGGGCGGTTGCTCGAACTCGACCGCGCCGATGGCAGTTCGGTGGTGTATGGCAGCGACGGCGGCCAGACGCTGCACGCCATCAACGGCAACATCACCAAAATCATCGCCGTCGATGGCAGCTCGAAACTGGTGTGGTCGGATGGTTGGTTATGGTTCGACACCCAGGGCCATTACCTGCAACACGAGTCTGATCTCGCCGATGGCAGCAAGAATTTTTACAATGCGGCGGGACATCTGACCGAGACTGTCGCCGCCAATGGCAACGTGGCGCTCACCGGGGCGACGATTGGGCTATCGGCCTCGCTGGTGTTTATCAATCCGTCCAGCACGACCACCAATCTGACCGATCTGGGCAGTGGGATGACGATTGTGGTGGGACCGAAATCCACCAGCGCCACCCTGCTCAATCTTGCGCATGATCCGGCGTGGAAGCTCGATCTCACCGGCGGAGTGGGCGGATTTTGCAGTGTGGCGGCGGTGCTGGCGGCATTTCATTCCGATGGTCATGGCGGGGCGGTGTTGGGATTGCCGGGTGGCGTGAGTGTGGATTTGGTGGGCGTGATGCCTGCTGGGCATGTTGTAATTCAGTAGAGCGGGAGAGTCGAAGCCATCATCCGCCGTGCTCTGTGATCACAAAGGCGGCGGATGACGCTTCGCTCTTCCGCCCTACAATGCGAAGAGCCGCCCCACTTCGGGGAAATCCTTGGCCACTGCATGCCGATCACTCGCCACCGTGCCATCCTGCGGGCGCACCAATTGGCATGTGCGCAACCCTGCCGCAGCGGCTGCATCCAGTTCCGCCTCGATATCGGACAGAAACAGCACCTCAGCAGGCGGCACGTTGATGCCGATGCAGATGCGATCATAACTCTCTGGCTCGCGCTTACCGCCCACGCGGGTGTCGAAGAAACCCTGGAACAGTCCGGTCAGATCGCCATCAACGGTATGACCAAAAAGGAGTTTCTGCGCGGGAACCGAGCCGGACGAATACACATGCAACCGCAACCCACCGCGCACCCAGCGGCGCAGAGTGGGCCCGACATCAGGGTAGATATCACCCTTGATTGAGCCATCGGCATATCCGGCGTCCCAGATGCGTCCCTGCAACGCTTTCAGCGCGGTGACTTTGGCGTCCTCATCCATCCAGTGCAGGAGGGTTGCAAGCGGCGGCGTGCCAGGGACCATGCCCGCCACTTCGGCGGCGATATCAGGTGCCTGCGCAAGCGCCTCAGCCAAGCGGGCGCGAGCATAGGGGAACAGCGTGTCCCGCACGAAGGCGATGGGCGTGGTGGTGCCTTCAATATCGGTCACCACGGCAGCCACTGGCAGCATGTTAAACGACCGCCGGGAAGCGTTCGCTGATCGGCTCGCCGGTGAAATGCGCAACCCAGCCGGAGGTGTCGGTGAACACGCGCAGCGCTGTGAAGAACGGCTTCTCGCCAGCGTCGAACCAATGTTTGGTGTTGGCGGGGACCGATATCAGATCGCCCTGCACGCAATGCGCATCATAGATTTTGCCATCCACATGCATGATGAAATTGCCCGCGCCATGCACGAAGAAGCGCACTTCATCCTCAGTGTGAATGTGCTCATTGAGGAATTTCTCCCGCAGCGCTTGCGCCTGCGGATGGTCGGGCGTGAGCTTAACCACATCGGCAGAGCCCGCGCCGGTTTCGCCCATCAGACCGTCAAGATAAGGACGATACGCGGCCAGGATGGTCTCTGCGTCATCGGACGGCGAAAGTTCCACCGGGCTGTCCCACCGCTCGAAGCGCACGCCGAGCGGGACGAGTTCGCGCTGGATCTGGGCGGCGTCTTCGGTGGTGGACAGCGGGGTGCCGGGTGCGGTGTCGGCAAAAATCGTCAGGCGGCTCATCGTTCCAGTTTCCTTCGTTCCAACTCGCAGGCGAGCAGAAATTCCAGTCCTTCGAGACGTGCGAGCGCAGTCTCCATCGACGGCCCCCAGACATAAACCCCGTGGCCGCGAATGATATACCCCAAAGGCGTGCCGACAGCGATGATCGGCTCTGCTTTGGCTGCAAGCCGCGCTATGTCCTGATCATTGTCGAAAATCGGCAGATCAAGCGCCACGTCATGCGTGGTTTGACCTTCGAACGCCTTTAGCACTTCGTATTGCGCGATGCGCAGCGCGTCACCCGGTGTGGTCATCGTCAGAACGGTTCCGGCCACCGAATGGCCGTGAACAACCGCTCCCACATCGGGGAAAAGGCGATAGAGTTGGCAATGCAGCAAGGTTTCCGCACTCGGCTTGGCAGGCGTAAGCGGCCTGCCGTGCAGATCAACCTGCATCACCGAACCAGCATCAAGAAACCCTTTGTGGCCACCGCTGCGGGTGATGGCAAGGCGCTCAGCATCAAGCCGCACGCTGATATTGCCCGCCGTGGCCGGCACCCAGCCGCGCTGATCCATCCGCTGACCCGCCTGAACAATCGCCTCGATTGCCCAGGCAGGCGTCGCTTGCGTCACCGCAGCCTCAGGAATGGGTGGCGTTAGACGTCACGTTGGACGACACGCCAGACGCCATCGTCGGCGCTTCGAGGTTGCCAACCGGCTTTTCCGCCGACGCTTCCATCGAAGCATCATTATCTTCGGCCATCGTCTTTTTGAACGACTTGATGCCCTTGGCAACGTCGCCCATCAGGCCGCTGATTTTGCCGCTGCCGAACAGCAACACCACAACGCCAATCACCACAAGCCAATGTAGGGGGGAGAAGCTGCCCATTTTTTCCTCCAGGATTCAAACTCAGGCCACTGACATGGCCCAGCCGCGAGGGCAGCGCAAGCCGGGGCGCGTTATAAAGCGCCTTTGGCCACCTGTCTGGCGCGCGGTGGAGGGCGGCCAGAGCTGCTGGAGAGCGCCAATTCCGCGGCAACGGCGGCTGTCATGTGTAATTCGTCATGTGAGGCGGGGGCAGATGGCAAGATGAAACCATAAGTGGCGTATTGATGTGCGCCCAGCTGCCCAACCGGCGGCCACCAGACGCGGACGGCGCTCCAATCATTGCGTTCGGAAACATCGACCACGAGCTGATCTTCGTCGAGCTCGTTATGCACCCAGTTCGCCTGCGTCACCTGAATTTGGCGCGGCCCAACCAAGCGAGAGACAACGGAGACATGGCCGGATGGCAGGCGGCTTTCGCGCTGGAATACCAAGGCCGCACCCAGAACCGGGCGGGATGATTTGCGATAACGGCCTTGCGCCTGATCCCACCAACTCGCCGCATCGCCATATAACGCAATGCCGGAGAGTTCGCGGGCAAACGGCGCGCAATTGATGCCGGGATAGCTCGGCCCACCCTCCGCCGAAGCGGTCACGCCGCCAGACGACCCAGCACACGCCGCCAATGACCAGCAGCCCCCCAGCACCAACCAGACCCGGACATGTCGAATTGCGCCTCGCATGGTGCAGAGTATAGCGCGAACAGTCATTAAGCGCGAATACTTAACGCGTTATCTGAGCATCCACACGCCATATGATGCGATCACCCCCGCGGCGATGGCGAGGCCGAGGTTGCGCGCGTAAATCATCGTGATCGCGGTCGCCACCGCGCCCATTGTCGGCTGCAATCCGCCATGCACCAAAGCGGGCACGACAAAGCTGAGAAACAGCGTTCCTGGCACGTAATGCAAAATGGCACGGACCAGTGGGCTGGGGCTGATCTGGCGAAACAGCCAATAACCGCCACCTCGGCACGCATAGGTGGCCGCCCCCATCAGCACGATGGCCAGCACGGTCCATGGGTCGAGATGCCAAATATCTGCACTCATGACACAAGCCGCCGACGATGGTCGCGCACGCCGCCCACAATGCTGCCCGCGATGGCGCCAGCAACGATATACCAGAACGTGCCGGGTAGAATTTGCGCCACCATTACCGCCACCACAGCGGCCACCGCCCAAGGCAGCAAATCACCCATGCCGCGCCACATCTGGGCGAGCACGGCGACGAACGCACCCAGGGCTGCAAAGAACAACGGATGACCCGGCGGCAGATGCAATTGCGCGCCCAGCACCGCCCCCAGCGCGGTTGCGGCCACCCAGGCAACGAACAGCACTGTGCCGCCGCCCAACAAATAGGCAGCGTCGCGGTATCCGGCGTTTATCTCGCGCACCGAAAGCGCCCAATTGTGATCCACCATCACGAACAGCGAAAGCCACACTCGCCAGCCTTTGAATTTATGGAACCAGGGGGCCAGCACCGGCCCCATTAGCGCCAAGCGCAGATTGACCACGAAGGCGGCGAAGGTAACCGCAATTAAATCAGGCGGATGCGTCCAGACCGCCAGCGCCACGAGCTGCGATGCCCCAGCATAAACCACCGCACTCATCAGCGTGATCTCGGCCAATGACAGCCCCTGCGACAGGCCGGTGATGCCGGTGACGATGCCAAATGGCAGCATGCCTGCAATCAGTGGAACACTTTGCCGCGCGCCACGCCGGAATCCGGCCCAGGTGAAGACGACTTCGGATTCAACCACGCTCATGACGCGCGCAATGCAATGATCAGGTCTTCGGCAGCCTCGGCATCAAGTTCAAGCGCGCGGGCAGCGACGTTGTGGCTGAACCCGGCACGCGCCAGCACTGCGAGTTCGCGCATCCGGTCCGCTTCGCGCTCCGGGTTGCGATATGGCCCGAGCCGACGTTTGCGGACCAGCACAACGCAAGCGGCGAATTCGGCGTCTGGATCGTCGGGCAGTGCGGACTGCACAATCTCAGCGCCGACCCCCTTCGCACCCAGATGCGCGCTCACCGCCCTTCGTGAGCGGCCGGCCCGCGTGAGTGAGCGGGCGCGGGAGGCGGCGAATTCAGCGTCGTTCACCAAACCCACCTGCACCAACCGCGCGGCTTCCTGGCGCACCAGCGCACGCAGGGCAGCGATATCCTCCGGCTCGACGCCTTCAGTCACCCGCGCCCAGTTGGCCACACGCCGATCAAGCACGCGGATCACCCCCGCTTGGGTTGCGGCATAGCGCGCGAGATAGGCCAATGCCGCCTCATGCAGCGAGGCTGTGTTGGGTTTTTTCGGTGCGGGCGGCGGTTGCTTACGGTCGGCCATGCGTCACGATGCCATTTCAAATCGGGCTGTGTCAGATTTTGCCTGCATTCGAGCCATGCAGGAAATCACCGTGCTCGTCTCGCGTCGGGTTTGACACCGATCCCCTGGCCCGGCCATGCTTCCGCTTTATCGCCGCTGCTGGCGCATTCGGCGCTAGACAGTGTTGGACGCGAGAGAATAGTCCCCGACATAAAGGGGACGAATAGAGGACAAATCGATGATTGCCGCCCTAATGCCCACCTACAACCGCGCGGACCTTGCTTTCGAGCACGGCGAAGGCTGCTGGCTGTGGACTGTGGACGGGCGACGCTTCCTCGATTTCGGCGCAGGCATTGCCACGTCATCGCTCGGCCACGGCCATAAGCATCTGACCGATGCGATCGCCGAGCAGGCGCACAAGGTGATGCATGTCTCGAACCTGTATCGCGTGCCGCAAGCGGAAACGCTGGCCGCGCGGTTGGTGGCGGCGAGCTTTGCCGACAGCGTGTTCTTTTGCAACTCGGGCGCTGAGGCGAACGAGGGCATGATCAAAATGATCCGCAAAGCACAGTTCGAAGCGGGCCATCCGGAACGCTACCGGATTATATGCTTCGAAGGCGCGTTCCACGGCCGCACCCTCGCCACCCTGGCCGCGACTGGTAACGCGAAATATCTGCACGGCTTCGGCCCAGAGGTGGACGGGTTCGACCACGTGCCGTTCAACAACCTCAACGCGGTGCGGGCTGCGATTGGCCCACAAACGGCGGGGATTATCGTCGAGCCGGTGCAGGGCGAGGGCGGCATTCGTCCTGCGCAACTCCAATTCCTGCGCGACCTGCGCGCGACGTGTGACGAGTTCGATATCTTCCTCGGTATGGACGAAGTGCAGAGCGGCATGGGGCGTTCGGGCAAGTTATTCGCGCATGAATGGTCTGGCATCACGCCGGATGTGATGTCGTTGGCCAAAGGCATTGCCGGTGGGTTCCCGATGGGGGCTGTGTTGGCGAAAGAGCATCTGGCCAAGGCGCTCACCGCTGGCACGCATGGCACCACATTTGGCGGCAATCCGCTGGCATGTGCGGCGGCGAATGCGGTGCTAGATGTGGTGTTGGCCCCCGGATTCCT
>CAIZGT010000157.1 GCA_903932545.1 uncultured Rhodospirillales bacterium | reverse complement strand
CGACGCGATGGGAGCCATTTTTGGGCTGAGGTTACGCTGGTGCCATTACCCGGGGTGGATGGGCTGGGCGAATACTTCGTCGCTGTGCTGCACGATGTGACCCAAAAACGGGCGGACGCCGAAGCGCAAACGCAGCGCGAGCGAGAATTGCGCGCCACGGCCGAAGCCCTGCAACTGCGAACTGAGCAGCTGAGCCGCGCACAGAAAATTGCCAAAATGGGCATTTGGCGCTGGCAACCAGACCAGGAGAGCGTCACCTGGTCAGACAGCGTTTATGAAATTTTCGGCCAAAATCCGCAGCATTTTGTGCCAACAGCCGAGGCAGTTCTGATGCTGGTGCATCCAGATGACCGCCACATGCTGCGGCATCGCTACCGCCAATGGGTCTCTGAGGGCACCAGTGACGCGCTGGAATTTCGGGTGGTTCTGCCAGATCAGCAAATTCGCCATCTGTGGGATGACACGTCCGTTGAGACCGATTCCACCGGCCAGATCGTCGCGATCACCGGCTATGTGCAAGATATCACCGAGCGCAAAGAGGGGCAGGCAATCTTGCTGCATGCCGAAAAACTGCGCTCTATCGGCCAACTGACGGGTGGCATTGCGCATGATTTCAATAATCTACTGACCGTGATCTCGATCAATCTGGAGATGATCAGCTTGGTGCTGGGCCCGAAGCATCCGGCGGAAGAGATGCTCACAATGGCCACCCGCGCCACACGCAGCGGGGCGGATCTGACATCCAACCTGCTGTCATTCGCGCGTCGGCAGCCGCTCAACCCGGTGCCGGTTGCCGTCGATGAATTGCTGCAATCTCTGCGCATCATGGCGGCACCGAGCCTTGGCGAGCGGCACCAGATTAAAATTGCAGTTGAGCCCAATCTGCCCAAATGCCGGGTTGATCCGTCCGGGTTGGAGAGCGCGCTACTGAATCTGTTGGTCAACAGCCGAGATGCCATGTCGCAGGGCGGCATGATTGAGGTGCAGGCCAAGCGGTTGTCTATCGCCCGCAAGCCGGGTCCGAAGGCTTTGGCGCAAGGCGGCCAGCCGGTGGTGGCGCGGGCGGTGGCGCTAAAGCCGGGCCGTTATGTTTGTATTGCCGTGATCGACACAGGTGTTGGAATTCCGCCCCATCTGTTGGAGACGGTATTCGAGCCGTTTTTCACCACCAAGCCTGCGGGCAAAGGCACCGGGCTTGGCCTAAGCTCGGTGGTGGGCTTTGTACGGCAATCCGGTGGGGATGTGGAGTTGATCAGCCAGCCCGGACAAGGCACCACATTACGGCTGTTTCTGCCCGTTTTCGATGAGGGCGGGGACTGAATTGGCCAGCTCCTCCGGCAGGTTGAGCTTGATCGAGATTGGGCAATGGCTCGACAGGTGCTGCCGCATCGCTTGGTCAGTCTCGCGATAAACCAATTCACGAAAGCTCCCCGCCGCCAACATCTGCCGGGCCGTGCCACCAATCAGAATGTGATCCAAAAACGCGCCGCCGCCCCAGCAATTGGACGACATTGCCGCATCGGCGCGCAAGAGTGGTGCTGATTGTTGAAGGCGGTCGATAAATGGATCTTTGGCATCAAGCCAACGATTGAAGTCCCCCAACAACACAAATCCCGCTCCCTCTTGCTGCCGCTCCGCCAGCCATGACTGTAATGGCGCGATCTGGCGGGCAATTGTGCGGCAGGCCGGGTTGGCCTGATCTTCTAGTTTATCCCGCACGCAGCCAGCCTTGAGATGCACAGCGAGCAAGCGGAGCTTGGTGCCTAGCACATCAAGGGTGATATCGGCGGCACTGCGCAAATGAAATCGCGCGTTTGGGTAGATATCCAGAGCCGTCAGATCGGCATGCGGCGTGAAATTCAAATCCCGCGCAATGGCAAAGCCGGTGCGCTGCAAAACTGCATCTTGCGTGATGTGGATGCGATAAAGGTCTGGCGGAAACACCTGTGCGGCGATCTCAGCGCCGTCCACCCCTTCAAAGGCAATCACATCAGCCTTTAGCATGCGGGTATAGGCCTGCAGGCGGGCGATGTCTTCAGCCTGTTTCGCAACCACCCCACGCGGCAATTCCCCGCTCGCCTCTGGCCGCTGGGTCAGCCAAGACAGGTTCCACACTGCCACTTTCAACTCCCGCGCCGAGGCGGGGGCGAGAGTGATCAGGGCGAGCAGTAGGATGATGAGAGTGCGCATGTGGCATGCTGAGCGCAATCACACGCCGAATTCGAGCGGAAAAGAGCGCGATAACAGCGAATTACCGACTGGCTGACGGCATAAGCGGAAACCCGGTTTATCGGGCTTGCTGAATCGCCGACAACACCCAGCGACCACCGGGCACCCGTAGGAACGTCCAGAATTCCACAGCCTGCACCCGCTGCCCCGGCGCGCCGGCCACAACATGGCCAGCTTGGTCATAGGTTACATCGGTCATTGAGAAACGCATTGAAACAGTGGCGTAATCGCGGCCCTGCTCGGTCCAGGCCTCAGACAAATCGCCCTGGTCGAGATGCACGTCGGCCACCACGTTGCGCACGCCCCGGCTGGTCTGTTCGCCAAGCTGTTCGCCAAAATAACTCACCATCTCCGGCGTGCAGAGCATGCGCATCGTGTTGATGTCGTGCTGGCTCCAGGCCTGCTGCACACCCAACAGCGTCTGCTCAAACGCCTGATAATCGGCGGGGGTGATGGCGATGCCGGGCGGAGCGCGCGGCGCGACTGGCGCGGCCGGGGGGGCTGCACCCATCAGCCCGCCCATCAAGCCGGGGCCGCCCACGGTTGCAGCACCGCCACCGCCAGTCACCATGCGGAAGACGAACTTCACCACCATGTAGAGGAGCCAGAATTGGACCAGTGTGCCAATGATGCCAAACAGCCCGCCATGAAACATGCCGCCGCCAAACATCAAGCCAAACAGCCCGCCGATGAACAATCCGCGCGCCAGGCCGCCCAGCATCGATGGTCGGTTATAGCTGTTGTTGCCATATCCCTGCGCGCCCTGTTGCGGTGCGTTCGGGGTGAGGCTGCGCTGCATTGAGGATGCACCGCCCGGTGCGGTGTTCGTGGGTGCGGGAGACGAAAACGTCATCCCACCGCGGCTGCCCATCGACGAGCCGTCGCCCGCCCGCGCCAGGGCGAGGCCAGGCGCGATGGCGATCATCAAAGCGATCAAAGTAATCAGAACGCGGCGCATGGCGGTTTCAGTCCCATCAGAACAACGCCGATATGGGTATTCGTTGCGGCGATTGTTAGGCACCCGCAAGCGTCAGCCCCTCAATGCGCAATGTCGGCGCATCGGTGCCGCGTTTGAACACCAAATCGTTGGCCTGGGTGAGGTTGGCGAACATCTCTAAGCCGTTGCCCGCAATGGTGATCTCCGCCACCGCCTCGGCAAGTTGGCCATCACGGATCATGAACCCGGCGGCACCTCGGCTGTAATCACCTGTCACGCCATTCATGCCACCACCCATCAATTCCGTGACGTAGAGCCCCTCTTTGATGTCCGCCATAAGTTCGGCGGGCGTAAGTTTTCCCGGCGTCATAAACAAATTGGTGGCGGATGGCGAGGGCGGGCTGCCGGTGGAACGGGCAGCGTGGCCGGTGGAGGCCAGCCCCAACTGGCGCGCCGAGCGGCTGTCGAGCAGCCAGGAGCAGAGAATACCGTCCTCAATAATCGCCAAGCGGCGCGTGGCGACGCCTTCGCCGTCAAACACCCGGCTGCGCAGTCCGCGCGGGCGGCGCGGGTCGTCGATGATGGAGATGCCGGGCGCGAAGATGCGTTGGCCCATCTTGTCCTTAAACAGCGAAGTGCCACGCGCCACCGACGCCCCATTCACCGCGCCGGAGACGCTGCCAAGAATGGAACCAGACACGCGCGGATCGAAAATCACCGGCAGCTTAGCGGTTTTCGGCCGGGTTGGGTTGAGACGACGCACCGCGCGTTCACCTGCCGAGCGGCCAACCGCCTCAGGGTCCTCAAGGTCGGAGAAATACACCGCACTGCCGTAATCATAGTCGCGCTGCATCGACACCCCCTCCCCGGCCAACGCCACGGCCGAGATTGAGTGCGACGAACGGGTCTGACGGCCGACGAAACCGGCAGAGGTGGCGAGCAGCATTTCGCTGCGACCAAACCCTGCGTCGCCGCCTTCGGTGTTGGTGATGCCGGGCACCGCAAGCGCGGCGGCCTCGGCGGCGCGGGCGCGGCTGATGAGCGTTGCAGCTTCCGGCTCTTGCTGATCATCCAGATCAAGATTGAGCGCCTCGGCTGGAGTCATTTCAGACGCCAAGCCCGCGAATTGATCCGGCGGCACCACACGCGCCATCGCCACGGCGCGTTCAACCAAACGATCAAACCCTTTTGGGTCCAGGCTGGCTGCCGAGACCACGGCAATTTGCTTGCCGAGGAACACGCGCAGACCGAGATCCTGGTTCTCCGACCGCTCCAGGTGCTCCACGTCACCATGGCGGATCGAGACGGAAAGTGACGCAGAGATAGCGAGCAGCGCATCGGCAGCATCCGCCCCGGCCCGCTTGGCGCGGGCGACGAGGTCAGCCAGGAGTTCGGTCTTGTCCATGATCACACCACCAACATTTCAGAAATCTTGCGCAGATTTGGCACCTGCCCGGCTGGCCCCATCGTCGCAAGTGTCGGTGCCGCGCGGAAGATCGCTTGGGCGGCGAGTTGCACGTCTTCGATCGTCACCGCCTCAATCTTCGCCACCGTCTCTGCCGTTGGCATGATGCGGCCGAACACCTGGATTTGCCGCGCGAGTTGTTCGCAGCGGCTGCCGGGGCTTTCCAACGACATCACCGGGGCCTCCACCACAACCACCACCGGACCGCGTCGACGGATCACAGAGGCTTGTCGTCAGCTTAGCGCCGGTGGCGCGGTGGTGGCGGCGTGAGCGACGACCAACTCAGTCTCGACGAGGTCCTGGCGCTGCTCGGGCACCGTGACGGCGAGTTCACCTCGGTATGCCACGACCCCGTCGACGGGAAGTTCCGTGCCTCGATCGTCGACT
>CAIZGT010000156.1 GCA_903932545.1 uncultured Rhodospirillales bacterium | reverse complement strand
TTCCACCCTCGGCTTTCGCGGCGAGGCATGGCCGAGCATCGGTGCCGCCGCTCGGCTGTCGATCACCTCACGCCCGCATGAGGCTGATTTTGCGTTCAATATCTCGGTTGAAGGCGGTCTCGTGTCCCCGGTTCGCCCCGCTGCGTTGGCGCCGGGCACGCGGGTGGAAGTGCGTGATTTGTTCTTCGCCACGCCAGCGCGGCGGAAATTTCTGAAATCACCGCGTGCTGAGGCGGACGCGCTGCACGCCACGTTGCTGCGGCTGGCAATCTCGGCCCCTGAGGTGGCGTTTGCGCTCGAAATCGATGGGCATGTGTATTTCGACCTGCCGATGCAGAGCCAGCAAGCCCGCGTCTCAGCCCTGCTCGGCACCGCCTGCACGCTGCCGATTGGCGGCGTGCGCGGTGAGCTTCAGGTGAGCGGCTTTATCGCACCACCTTCTGTCACCCGCGCAACGTCTGCGGGGCAGGTGATGGTGGTCAATGGCCGCCCGGTGACAGACCCGGTTCTGCGCACCGCGATCCGGGTTGGCACGCGGGACGGTGTGGCATCGGGGCGGTTTGCGGTAACGGCGCTGTTCCTCACTTTGCCGCCGGAGGAGGTGGACGTGAACGTACACCCTGCCAAGGCCGAACTGCGCTTTCGTGCACCGGATGCCGTGCGCAGCCTGGTGATCAACGCGACCAGTCGCGCGCTGGCCGGAGGGGCGGGCGGGATTGCGCCCTCGGCCAGCGGGTTTGTGCCGCAATACCAGCCACGCCCATCCTTCAGCGCCCCGCGTTATGCAGGCTTTGGCCAATTTTCCGAGGCAGCGCTGCCGCTCGAAATTGGCCCCTCCACGCGCGCGCCGGTGGCCGAACCGCAGCCATCACCCGACCATCCGTTGGGCGCGGCGATCGCACAGGTGCTCGACACCTATATCCTCGCCGTGGCCAGTGACGGCACGTTGTTGCTGGTTGATCAGCACGCCGCACATGAGCGGCTGACACAAGAGGCGCTGCGCACCCAGATGCTTGATGGCGGCGTGCGCACGCAGGCGCTGCTGCTGCCGGAGGTGGTGGAACTCCCACAAGCTGACACCGCGCGGCTGCTGGCGCATGCGGCGGAATTGGCGCGGCTGGGCGTGGAGATTGAGAGCTTCGGCGCGGGGGCGCTGCTGGTGCGCGCGCTGCCCGCGGTGCTTGGCGCGCCGGGCGCCGCCGCATTGCTGCGCGACGTGGCTGATGAATTCGCTGAGCATGATGAATCGACCGCGATTGACGCGCGCCTCGACGCGGCTATCGCGCGGCTGGCGTGTCATGGCTCAATCCGCGCCGGCCGGAAAATGCTTCCAGCCGAGATGGATGCCATGCTGCGCCAAATGGAAGCCACCCCGCGCGCTGCCACGTGCAGCCATGGTCGCCCGACTTTCTTGCGGCTGACCAAAACCGAGTTGGAGCGGATGTTCGGGCGTCGGCAATGAAGCGCCCGCTTTATCCGTGGTGCGTCAGATCTTGAACGCCTCCAAGGTGGAGGGGTGAAACAACTCCTCTGCCGCCACCAATCGCTGTGACAGGCCTTGCTGGTGATGAAAGCCGAGGAACGCCTCCAGTGTTGGCTTGTTGGGCGCGTAACCATACGTCCAGAAGTCGCGGCCCATCAGCGTGCGCGCGCGGCGCAGGCTTTCTTCAACGAAGGGCAACGTGACCTTGGTGGCAGACGTGTCTGACAGCCGCTTCAACGCCAGTTGCTTGGATTGCTCGAACGCTTTGAGCAGCGCGAATGGCAGCCAGGGATGCGCCTGGACCAATGCGCGCCGCACGCCGAGCATATGCATGATCGGAAACATCCCGGTGCGCTGATACCAATCCGCCGCCACCTCGTCCACGTTCGGCCAGAGCCAATCGACGATGGGATTGCCTGCCTCAAACGCGGCTGGCGCGCGCGGGCCGATGATGGCGTCAATCTCTCCGGCTTCAAGCATCTGGTTCAGGGTGCGATCGGCGGGCGCGTTTTCGAGTTTCACGTCCGGCCCCAAATCGAGGCTGATTTTTTCAATCCGCCCCGGCGTGTCCATCCCGCCGCGCACCCAGGTGATATCGGACGGCTTCACGCCGTATTCGGTTTCTAGAATCGCGCGCGCCCAGACATTGGCGGTGAGTTGGTATTCCGGCGTGCCGATACTGCGGCCTTTGAGGTCGGCTGGGGTGTTGATGCCGCGATCGGTGCGCTTGTAGATCGAGGTGTGGCGGAAGGCACGCGAGGGGAACACCGGCACGCCGATATAAGGGCAGTTCTGCGCCGCCGTTTTCACGGTGAAGCTGGACAGCGAGAGCTCGCACACGTCGAACTCCTCATGGCGAAAGGCGCGGAAAAAAATCTCCTCAGGGTCGAGGGCGAGGAACACCGGATCAGCGCCATCAATCTGCACCTCGCCATTGCGCAACGGCCGTACCCGGTCATAGTCGCCGATGGCGATGGAGAGGTTGAGCTTGGCCATTCTCGTTCGGTCCCTATCGATTTTGCGCGCAGATCAGCGGAGGATGGGGCGGTAAGTCAAGCAGTTGAAAGCTCTCCGGGCGGTGACGGTGCGCGATGGCAAGATTTGGATCGATTCGCCCCAAGGAACAGCGGCGAATTAACCGGGGCGTGCCGCTTGTGCTTGGATCAGGGCGAATTGCGAGGCTTGGCTGAGAGCGTCAAACGGGTTGCTGGCGGCGATGCTGATACCGCTGGGCTTGCTCTTCGCACTGCTCGCATCGTTCGCTTTGGGGGTGACGGCGCTGCCGGGTTGCGGTGAGTTGGTGAGTGCGGAGGTGGCGCTGCTCCAGATGGCGGAGTGGGACGCGGCGGCTGAGATGCTCATGGCATGGTCTCCTGTTGGATGTGCCAGTAGCGTTGCAGCGTGTGTGCCAAATTAATCGTGTTATAAATCAACGTATAAGTGATGCGCCCGGCAATTTTTGCCCGGCAGAATCAGCCGCTCGGCACGATGCGCCCGAGGATGTAGGTCACACCGCACTGCATCACCCGCGCCCCCGCCGTATCATGCATGTCGATCTCGATAGAGGCGACGCCGCGCGTAGGGTTGGTGCTGGACGGGCGGGCGGAGACCCATTTCGCTGACACTTCATAAGTTTGCGCAGGCCGCACCGGCACGAAGAACCGTGCCTCGTGCAGCGAGCCGCCCGCCACGACCTGCACATCGGCAATCGCGCGCACCATCAGCCCAATTGCCATCCCCTGGCTGTGCAGGCCAGAGGCGCAGAGCGTTTCGAAATAGCTGGCAGCCGCCCCCGCATCGCTCAGATGCCAGGGCTGCGGATCGAAGCGCAGGGCGAAATCGATGATTTCTTCACGACTGAGGGTGAAACTGCCGCAGGAGAAGGTCTCGCCGAGGCGCAAATCGTGGAGCGTGAGGGTCATGGAAGCAAGTTTATGGGACGAAACGGCTGCGTCCAGCCCTGCTTGGATGAACAGGGCGATTGACGCGGACTCGGCGGGGTTGGCACATGTTTTCCAATGGCCGCATTTCGCAATTCGATTCCCCGCTTTGCCCGGACTGGCTGCTCACGCGATGCCAGATAGTCTTTCGCTCGCCCCCGTCCTTGATCCCTTGGGGCCGCATGACGCGCTGCGTCGCGTGTTCGGCTTTCCCGCGTTTCGGGGCTTGCAGGAAGCCGCCGTGCAGCAGGTGATGCGCGGCGGCGATGCGCTGGTGCTGATGCCCACCGGCGGCGGCAAAAGCTTGTGTTATCAGATACCTGCGATCTGTCGCCCCGGCACCGGGCTGGTGATCTCCCCCCTGATCGCGCTGATGGATGATCAGGTGGCGGCACTGCGTCAGGTCGGCGTGGCAGCAGCGGCGTTGCATTCGGAAGTGCCACCAGAGGACGCGCGCAGGCTGGGCCGCATGCTCGATGATGGCGAGATTGATCTGCTCTATGTCTCGCCCGAGCGGTTGCTGATGCCGGGCACGTTGGAGCGGTTGCAGCGGTTGCAGATCGCCTTAATTGCGATTGATGAGGCGCATTGTGTCAGCCAATGGGGCCATGAATTCCGGCCTGAGTTCCGCGAATTGGCGAGCCTGGCCCGGCATTTCCCCGGCGTGCCGCGTATTGCACTCACCGCCACCGCCGACCCGCGCACGCGCGAGGATATTCTGCATGCGCTCGGCATGGAGCAGGCGAAAGTGTTCGCCGCCTCGTTCCATCGGCCCAATTTGCATATCTCGGCTGAGCCAAAGAATGGCGAGACGGCGCAGTTGCAGGAATTGCTGGCACGCCATCGCGGGGAGACCGGGATTGTCTATTGCGGCAGTCGGGCGAAAGTGGAGCGGGTGACGGCCACGCTCACCGGCAAGGGCTTCCCTGCGCTCGCGTTCCATGCCGGTCTTTCGCCTGAGATCAAGCGCGCGGCGCTGATGAAATTCCGCTCCGGTGAGCCGATGGTGATGGTGGCAACCATCGCCTTCGGCATGGGGATTGACCGGCCGGATGTGCG
>CAIZGT010000155.1 GCA_903932545.1 uncultured Rhodospirillales bacterium | reverse complement strand
TCTCAGCTTGGTGATCATCCCGGCGCGCAGCAATTCGCCAAATCCGATGTCACAGCCAAGCACGTTCGAACCGGCTCCACACGGGATCACGATATTGTCCGGCGCGCGGTAGCCGAGTTGCTCCCACAATTCATAGGCCAGGGTTTTTGTCCCGTGCAGGAAGAACGGGTGCCAGTTGTGGCTGGCGTAGAAAATCTCGGATGAGCGCGCCTCAGCCGCCGCCGACGTGTCTTGGCGCGAGCCGGGGATCAACGCCACCTCAGCGCCCTGCGCGCGCATTTGCACGGTTTTTGCCGGGCTGGTGGAGGCGGGGGCCATAATCGTTGCGTGCATACCGCCAGCCGCGGCGTAGGCCGAGATTGCAGCGCCGCCATTGCCCGAGCTGTCCTCAAGCACTTGTGATATGCCCTGTTGGCGCAAAATGCTGAGCATCACCGACGCACCTCGATCTTTGAAGCTGCCGGTCGGCATCACCCATTCACACTTCACCAACGCCTCAACGCCACCGATGCGCTTTGGCAAAAGTGGCGTCATACCCTCGCCTAACGTGATCGGCTGATCAATTTCCACCGGAAACGCTGCGCGGTAACGCCACAAGCTATGGCAGGTTTGATCGATATCGGCGGTGGTGATGCCCGGCAGTTCCGTCAGCATCAGCGGCACCTTTCCAGGCCCGCACCAGCGTGGCACGTCGATTGGATAGGTTTCGCCGCTTACCGGGGCGAGGTAGGAAATCTGATGATGTGTCATGGCGCGAAGCTATCCGTCCCGGCGGACTTGGCAAAGTAGGAGATATGAGTTTGGACCGTCTTGTGTCGCTCACGGCTGATCTCGTGCGTATCGATAGCCGCTCGTCGGTGAGCAATCTGGCGATTGCAGAGCGGATTGAAGCGGAGATGAGCGGCTTTGAGGTAGAGCGCACGGATTATCTTGACGCAGCCGGTGTGACGAAGCGACTGCTGGTGGCGCGACGCGGGCAAGGCGGGCTGGCGTTCAGTGCGCATATGGACACTGTGCCCGATATTGGGTGGAGCCGTGACCCTTGGGCGGCCAGTGTTGAGGCTGGGCGACTATACGGACTGGGTTCCACCGACATGAAAGGCCCGCTCGCCGCCTGCATCGTCGCCGCCCAAAATCTGCCGATGGATGTGCCGGTGTGCTTGATGTTCACCGCCGATGAAGAGACCACCAAGCTTGGCGCCAAAACCATGGCGGAAACCTCGCGTTTGGCGCGTGATTTTGCGCCGTGTGGCATTGTTGTGGCCGAGCCGACTGAGTTGATGCCAGTGCGCGGTCATCGCAGCCATATCGAATTCACCGTGATTGCACGCGGCGTGCAGGCGCATTCCTCAACCGGGCAGGGGGTGAATGCGAATTGGGCGCTGGTGGAGTTCTTGGCGGAGATGAAGACTCTAGCGTCCCGTCTGCGCACCGATCCGGCGCTTCTGGATGCCGCGTATGAGCCGCCGTTCAGCGACTTCAACCCGATTATCGACAATCACGGCACGGCTGTGAATATCTCGGTACCGCGCGCCACTGTGCGGATAAAATACCGCTTCAGCGCGGGAATTGACCCTGCAACAGTGATCGCCGTGGTGCAGCAATCAGCGGCGCAGTACGGGCTGGAATGTAGTTTGGTCACCTCTGGCGATCCGATGGAATTGGCGCAAACCCATCCGCTTATCCGCTTCGCCAGGAATATCACAGGGCAGGCGTCCACGACCGTTCCGTTTGGCACTGATGCGGCCATGTTGCAGACCCTTGCGCCGTGCATCGTGCTCGGCCCCGGCAATATTGCCGAGGCTCATAAGCCGGATGAAAGCGTGGCGCTCGACGATCTGGCGGCAGGTGCGGCGTTGTTCGCGACGATGGCCAAAGCGGCGGTTACGGCGTTCGGGTGATCTGGACGAGAAAATCGATAAAGGCTCGCAGTTTCGCAGGCAAATGCCGCTGTGGCGGATATAGCACGGATACTGGCGCACCGTCGGTGTTGTAGGGCGTGAGCACGGCGCGCAGCGCACCGCTTTCCAGGTCTTTGCGATAGAGCCACCAGGTGCCCTGCGCGATGCCGGTGCCCGCCACTGCAGCCTCGCGCAAGGCGTCACCGCTGTTGATTGTGGCGTTTCCGCGCACCCGGATTTGCTGAAGGCGTCCGTCGCTGTCCTTGAAGTTCCAATCCGGGCCGAACCGGCTGATCAGGCAATTGTGCTGTAACAGTTCAAGCGGGGTGCGCGGCTCGCCGTGCCGGGCAAGATAGCGTGGGGCCGCGACTGTGACTTGAATGCCGCGCGTGAGCAGGCGCGTGGTGAGGCGGGAATCGGCGGAATTCCCAGTACGCACCGCAATTTCGAAACCGCTGCCGATCAAATCAACCGCGGAGTCGCTAAAATGCAGATCGAGGCTGACATCCGGATACCGCTCAAAAAAGCTCGGCAGTTCAGGGGCTAGCGTCACCCGGCCAAACGACAGCGGCACAACGGCGCGGATACATCCCCGCGCCACGGCATTGCCGCGCTTGAGATTGGCCTCGGCCTCGTCCAAATCAGCCAGGATTTGCAGGCAACGCTCGTAGAATTCCTGCCCGAAATCGGTGGTGCGCAGCGAACGTGTGGTGCGATTGAATAGTTGGGTGCCGAGTTCATCCTCTAGCCGCGCGATCGTTTTGGTAACGGCTGAGGGGGATTGCCCAAGCGTGTGAGCGGCAGCTGTGAAGCCACCGTGTTCCACCACCCGAGCAAACACCCGCAACGCGGTGAATTTGTCCATTAACGCTCTTGCTTGCGGAGGAAATCGATAAACACGCTGGCCAGGCTGCCATTGGCAGCTTCCCAGCCAGCAAAATCAACATCCACTTCGACGTCATGGTACATCACTTCGCGATATTCGCTGTTTGGAATGAGGCGATGCGCAGCTTGGGCCGGTGGCTTGGGGTGCACGAAATCGTTGCCCGGCACAATGATGGTTGGTGTTTTGATGCTGCGCATCTCATCCGGGCTGATGCCCGCCACCGGGTGATGGCTGCCATCTTGGAAGCCCGCGTGCCAACGCTGCATGGCGGCGATGAAGGCTTCAGCACCCATGCCGTCGAGAATTCCGGCGTTGCGTGGATTGGCAGCGATCAGCGCTTTGAAATGATCGGTCTGGCTGACCGCTTCAATCCCACCCTTCTCAGCGGCGGCGATGAACTGGTTGTAGTAGTTATGCGCAAGACGTTTGGCAGCATATTCCCCGCCGGTGACGCGCCATAGCAGCAGGGCTTTAACCATCTCAGGGTGATGCAGCGTTAGCAGCAAGGACATGCGCGAGCCCGAGGAGCACCCGGCGATATAGACCGGGCCGGTGCCCAATGCGTTGAGCAACGCCAGCAAATCTTCGGCCTGCTCAAGGGCTTCAGAGGTGCCGGGAAAGCCGATATCGGCGGCCCCGGTGTTGCGGCGATCATAGATTAACGCGCGAAACCCGGCCTGCACCAGCAATACACCAAGGGCCCGATCTGATTCCATGCCGCGCCGTCCGCCCGGCGAGATTGCCACCACCGGGCCAACGTTTCCGAGCATTTCGTAGGCGAGTTCAACACCACGGATCAGGATACGCTGCGCCATTTTGGGTTCCCCGTTTATTTTATCAAATGATATGGCGCGTTGCGGATCAATGCAACCGGATGTGGAACCATACAAATTGTCACGATCCCGCTGTGCTGTGTTCTGTTTAGAAACACGATAACCAATGCTTGCGTCAGCGATGGCGGGTTTCGGAGAGAGCGGTGATGGATGTGACGCCAGGCGAGATCCCCAAAGCTGTGACAGGCGAGAGCAAGCCTGCGCTCGCCACGCAATCGCGTAGGCTGTTTGGGCTACGACCATTGCTTGGGCTGATCGTGCTGGCAGCGCTGGTCTGGGCAGGTTGGGTTTATGGTTGGCCGCAGCTTCAAACGCTGCTTGGCAACAAAGCGCAGAATGCCAGCAGTCGTGCTGTGCTAGCGCCCCCGCAGCCGGTGGGCGCGGCAACCATTGGCACTGGCGATATAAGGATGGTCCTCAACGCGCTTGGGACCATCTCGCCACTGGCGTCAGTCACGGT
>CAIZGT010000154.1 GCA_903932545.1 uncultured Rhodospirillales bacterium | reverse complement strand
GGCAGGCTCGCCGCCGTCACCGGCTCGGTGGGCAAAACCACAGTGAAGGAGATGCTGCGCTGCGTGCTGTCTGCCCAGGGCCAGACCCACGCGGCGGAAGCCTCGTACAACAACCATTGGGGCGTGCCCCTCACCCTCGCCCGCATGCCCGCCGGGGCGCGGTTTGCGGTCAACGAAATCGGCATGAGCCACGCGGGCGAAATTGCGCCCTTGGCGCGGCTGGCGCGCCCGCATGTCGCAATCATCTCCACCATCGGCACCGCGCATATCGGCAATCTTGGCTCGGCTGAGGCAATTGCGGATGAGAAGGCGGCGATTGCCCAGGGCTTAGAGCACGGCGGCACGCTGTTATTGCCCGCCGATTCACCGCATAACGCCCGCATTCGCGCCAGCACCCCGGCGCGGGTGGAGAGCTTCGGCACCGACAAACACGCCACGCATCGCCTGATTCATGCCGAGGCCGATGCGGACGGCACCGACATCACGCTCGCTGTCGGCGGCCAGGAACTCAGCTTCCGCCTGCGCGCGCCCGGCCTGCACATGGCGATGAACGCGCTGGCCGCGCTCGCCGCCGCGCAATTACTGGGCGCAGACCCGCTCGAAGGTGCCGCAAGCCTTGCCGAGTTCACCCCCGGTGCCGGTCGCGGCGCACGGCGCGTGCTGGGCGGTATCACGCTGCTCGATGAGAGCTACAACGCCTCCACCCCCGCCATGCGCGCTGCCCTGGCGTTGCTGGGCATGGTCAAAGCCCGCCGCCGCATCGCTGTCCTGGGTGACATGCTGGAAATGGGCGAGGTCGGTCCTGCCGAACATATATCGCTCGCAGCAGACGTGGCGGCAAATGCGGACCTGCTGTTCACCTGCGGCCCCTTGATGCACCACCTGCATGATGCCATTCCCCCAGCATTGCGCGGTGCCCATGCGCGGGATTCGGCTGCACTCGCGCCCCTGCTGCTCAGCCATTTGCAGCCGGGTGATGCGGTGCTGGTCAAAGGCTCCCTGGGCAGCCGCATGAAAACCATCGTCAGCGCGCTTGAGGCTTCGGTGCCTGCGTCTGACACTGCCAAGGATCAGCCCTGATGCTGTTCAACCTCGCCCGGCCGTTTGCCGATCACTACGAAATCGCCAATCTGCTGCGATACCTCACGTTCCGCTCTGGGGCCGCCTGCATGACGGCGCTGATCCTCAGCCTGTTTTTCGGCCCGTCCCTGATCCGGCTGCTCAAGTCGATCCAAACCAACGGCCAGCCAATCCGCCCGGATGGGCCAGAGAGCCATCTGCTGACCAAAAAGGGCACTCCGACGATGGGCGGGGTGTTGATCCTGTCCACGATGACAGTTTCCACCCTGCTGTGGACGGATTTGCGCAACCAATATGTGTGGGCGGTGCTGCTGCTGACGCTGGGTTACGGCACAATTGGTTTTATCGACGACTACATCAAACTGTCGAAAGCCTCGTTCAAAGGCCTGTCCGGGCGAGGCAAAATGATCCTGCAAGTCGGCCTGGGTCTGGGCTGCGCAATCTGGATCATGAGCGTCACCCGCGCCCCGCTGGCCACCGGCTTGGCCGTGCCGTTGCTGAAAGACGTGCTGATCCCGCTCGGCTTCGGCTTCCCGTTTGTGGCCGCGTTTGTGATGGTTGGGGCGTCCAACGCCGTCAACCTGACCGACGGGCTGGACGGCTTGGCAATCGTGCCGACGATTGTCGCCGCCGCCGTCTTTGCGCTGATCGCGTATCTGGCAGGCAACCACGTGTTCGCCGAATACCTCAAAATCAGCGAAGTGCC
>CAIZGT010000153.1 GCA_903932545.1 uncultured Rhodospirillales bacterium | reverse complement strand
TGGAAAACCTACAGCGTCAAGATTTGAATGCAATCGAAGAGGCAGACGGCTACAAACGCTTGGTGGATGAGTTCCAGATGACCCAGGAAGCCCTGGCAGAATCCGTTGGGAAGTCCCGCAGTCATATTGCGAATACGTTACGACTATTGAATCTGCCGCCCACCGTTATTCAAGAGGTGAAAAACGGTGCGCTCACACCTGGCCATGCGCGCGCGTTGTTGAGTCACCCCGATCCGGCGAAGGCGGCATTGTCGGTGATCGCGCGCGGCCTCAATGTCCGCCAAACCGAGGCGTTGGCGCAAAATCGGCCCGACCCGACAACGCAACAGACCACTCGCGCCAAAGATCCGGAGACCGAAGCCCTCGCGCGGGATTTGAGTGAGCGGTTGGGGGTTAAGGTGGATATCAGCTTTGATGGCAAGGGCGGCGCAGTGCGGTTGGCTTATCGCAGCCTCGATCAACTGGACGGCATCGTGAGCCTGTTGAGCGCGACACGTCACTGATCGCATGCGATTACGGGTGCTGGCGTCGCATCCGAATGGCCGCGGCGCGCTGCGCCAATGTCAGAACCAAATTCCGGCAGGTTTGGTCGGCACGCGCGCCGGTGGATTTACAGTCGAGTTCCGCGATCCAGATCCGGTCTTGCGCGGTTTGCAGGGCCGCGCGATCCCATAGCGGCAGGGCCTTACGAAACATTGGCTCGCGCCGAAAAAACAGCGGCGGGCGCAAGCCGCGGATGGCGTCATCGATGGCAACTCCATCTGAGACTTGCGCGCTTACCCGCACGATTCGCTGAATGAGGCTGCCCACGACCCGGATGATCGCGACCGGCGAAGCACCTTCTGCCATGGCCAATTCCAGCGCGCGGTCAGCCTCAGCAACATCACCAGATACCGCCGCAAACGCCGCGTCCTCAAGCGATAAACCCGAGAGGTCGCCGATGCAATTCCGAATGGCGTCGATATCCACGGCACCAGATCCGCCCGCATAGAGAGCCAATTTCTCCAACTCACTTTGCGATACCGCGCGATCAACGCCCAAGTGATCTACCAGCCACTCCAGTGCCTCGGGGTCAATCGTCACCCGATGCGCGCCGAGTATATCTCGGGCCAGTTGGGCCAAGGCGCGTTTGTCCAGCGGGTAACAGGCGATGACCCCGGCATAGGGTGATTTGTCGAGCAGCGTTTTGAGTTTGGATTTGTTGGTCAGGCCAAAGCCTTCCAACACCAAGACTGTGTCTCCACCCACTTCGAGGGCGGCTTGAACATGGCTGGCGGCGGCATCACCCGCCTCTCGCAGCCGCACCACGCGCCGCCCGCCCGTGAGCGACATTGCGGCCATTTCACTGCGCAGACTTGGCCATTGATCACGCTCCAATTCAGAGACGCGGAACGGATCATTCAGTGACCCGGCCACCGCGCGCACCAGTCGCGCCGCATAGTCACGGATCAGACCTTCATCTTCGCCAAAAAACAGCACAGCGCGGAATTCCGCCGGATTGGCAATAACCTGCTCAATCCGCCGAGGCTCAATTTTCATTTCCTACTCTATAACAGCAGGACTGGAGAGTTTTGCAAGTATTTCCAGCGTAATTTGGTCAGCAAGCACAGACATAATTCGACGCGTAACTTGCTCAGATTGCAAATCTGCGTAAAAATATTGCGGATCAACAATATTAAACCCGTCTGTCGTACTCGAATAGCCGGACGCAACTGTGGTTTGCTCCGCGTCTATCCGCACCAGACGCCACGTTGCGCTGGCACTCATGCGGATGCGAGACGGTGCCGTGGTGCCGAACTCAATGCCCACGCCGCTGCCCCGCACATTGATTGAGGTGACAAGCAGAAATTTTTTATGAACGTCAGCGCCATTG
>CAIZGT010000152.1 GCA_903932545.1 uncultured Rhodospirillales bacterium | reverse complement strand
CGGCTATGAGGTGCTGGCGCGCGGTCCGCAAGAATTTCAGCAACGCATTGACCGGGAATTGCCGTTTTGGCGCGACCTGATTGCCCGCTCTGGTATTGAGCCGGTCTGAGGAGCCTGGGCACGTGGAATTTTTCACTCTCTATCGCGATTACATCGCCGGATGCCTGATTGCCGGGATCGGTGCCTTTGCTGCGGTTGAAGGCCAGAGCTATGGCATCGGCAGCCTGCAGAAAATGGGCTCGGGCTTCTTTCCCGTTGTGCTGGGTGCCGGGATGATTTTGATGGGGGTGCTGATGGCCCTGCTTGCGCAGAAGCCCATCGATACCGCTGACTCACATCATGCCATCACAGCACCGGATTGGCGCGCTGCGGCGGGAATTGCTGTGGGCGTGGTGCTGTTTATGGCATTGGCCAACAAAGCAGGGCTGGCCCCTGCAATCTTCGCCTGCGTTTTCGCGGCCGCCATGGGCAACCGCAGTACGACGGTGAAGCAGGCCGTGCTGCTTGCTCTTGGCGTGATGGTGTTCGGCGTGTTGCTGTTCGCCTATGGCCTGAAAGTGCCGTTCCCCGTCCTGACCGGAGTGATCAACTGATGGAGGGCAGTCTTACCAGCCTGCTCCATGGCTTTGCCGTGGCTCTGGAATGGCACAATCTGATTTGGTGCTTCGTTGGCGTGATCGTTGGCAACGTTGTCGGCGTGCTGCCAGGCATGGGCGTGCTCTCGACCATTTCGATCCTCTTGCCACTCACCTTCTCAATGCAGCCGGTCGCCGCATTGCTGATGCTGTCAGGCATCTATTACGGCGCGCAATATGGTGGGGCGATTTGTTCGATCCTGCTCAACCTGCCCTGCCATCCGCCGCACGCGGTCACATGCCTTGACGGCTTTCCGATGACCAAGCAGGGGCGCGGTGGCGTGGCGCTCGGCATCACCATGCTCGCGGCCATGATTGGGGCGGCCTTCGGTATTGGCCAGATGATGGTAATGGCCCCATTTATCGCGGCCATCGCGTTTAAATTCGGCCCGCAGGAAATTTGCGCGCTCATGCTGCTCGGTCTGCTCGCCGGTTCCACCTTGGCCAAAGGCTCGCCGATCAAGGGCATCGCGATGACCCTGTTCGGTATTTTGCTGTCATTGGCGGGCACAGACATCAACACCGGCAATGAACGGTTCACCTTCGGGTTCATCGAACTGTCCGACGGCTTTGAATTGGTGGCGATCTCGTTGGGCCTCTTTGGCATCGCCGAGTTCCTCAAGAGCGTGAACACCGTCGCCCCAACCGGCGTGAAACCCGTGAAGCTTGGTTTCCGTGATCTCCGCCCGAGCCGCGCAGAATTGCGTCAAGGCTTGCCGCCAATCCTTCGGGGAACGCTGGTCGGCAGTATGTGCTCATTGATCCCGGGCACTGGCCCAACCATCGCATCCTTCATTGCGTATGCGCTTGAGAAGAAGATTTCACGCACGCCGGAGCGATTTGGCCATGGCGCGCTCGAAGGCGTGGCTTCGCCCGAGGCCTCCACCCACTCCGCGGTGCAGGGCGATTTTATCCCGACGATGAGCCTTGGCATTCCGGGTGATGCGGTAATGGCGTTGTTGCTCGGCGCGTTGATGATCCACGGCATTCAGCCGGGGCCGCGGTTGATCACTGAACAGCCGGACATTTTTTGGGGACTGATTGCGTCGTTTTGGATCGGTAATCTGATATTGGTGTTCCTCAACGTCCCCATGATCAGCATTTGGGTAAAGCTGTTAATGGTGCCGTATCGCTATCTCTATCCGACAGCATTGTTTTTCGTCTGCATCGGCGTATTCGCCGCGCGCAACGAGAT
>CAIZGT010000151.1 GCA_903932545.1 uncultured Rhodospirillales bacterium | reverse complement strand
CCTGATAGAAGCGGATGTTGTAGGTGGAGACGTTGGCAGCGCGCTTATAGCCGGTCGCGTGTTCCCACATCACATCCGGGTGCTTCTTCGCCGCGTTCAGCACATAGTTCATGTAGCCGAACGAGGTGGCAAAGATCAGCTTATGGCCGGAATTGGCAAGGTCGTTCAGCACCTTCTCAGAATCCGGGCCTTCCGGCACGCTTTCGACGATGGTGGTTTTGATCTTGTCGCCGAACTTCGCCACCGCCTGCTGGCGCGCGATGTCGTGCTGATAAGTCCAGCCAAAGTCGCCGACCGGGCCGAGATAGATGAAGCCCACCTTCAGCGGATCAGCCGCCTGAGCCTTGCCGATCAAGGGCAGGGTGGTGGCCGCAGCCCCCGCACCCAGCAGCTTGGTAAATTGACGCCTTTGCATGGAAGCCTCCGTGTTGGGTTTCAGCGAAACTTGGTTGTGTGACGACGGATCAAGACCAGAACCCCTCGTGCACAGCACGTGACTCTTCCTCCAGCAGCGGCCCGATCACTTCGATCTGGCGCTGACCGGCGGAGAGCACGATGCGGCATGGCAAGTTCATGGTCAGGTTTTCCGGATGCGGTCCGATCAGAGCGCCAAGGTCTGCTTCGGACATTCCGTAAACAACGCGGCCGATCCCGGCCCAATAGGCCGAGCCCGCGCACATCGCGCAGGGTTCAGCACTCGCATACATGGTACATTTGGCGAGGAATTCCGGCGGATAATTCTGGCTCGCCTGAGTCATCAACACACGTTCGGCGTGGGCGGTACGATCGCCGTATTCGCCGCCCGCGCCCTCATGCGCGTTGCCCGCTTCAAGCAGAATTTCGCCCTCCGGTCCGACCAGAATCGCACCAAACGGATGATTGCCCGCCTCGCGCGCGTGACGGGCGATATCGAGAGTGCGGCGGAGATAGTCCTCGTGATTCATCATCAATACGCGATCTTGTCAGGCTTGGCGGCCCACTCGTCGAACGCCGCACGGCCTTCGTCAGTCAGCAGTGGCGTGATCGGAATCGCGCGCTCGTCCAGCGGCAGCGGGATCTCGCGGTAGAGGAAATCATCGTCAAACCCAATCGAGGCAGCGTCTGCGCGGGTGTTGGCGAAGTAAATGCGGTCCAGCCGCGCCCAGTAAATCGCCCCCAAACACATCGGGCACGGTTCACAACTGGTATAAATCTCACAGCCGGAGAGATTAAAACTTCCCAACGCCTCACACGCCAACCTAATCGCCGTCACCTCGGCATGGGCGGTGGGGTCGTTGGACGACGTCACCTTGTTGAAGCCCTCGGCGATCACGGTATCACCCCGCGCAATCACCGCACCAAACGGTCCGCCTTTGCCCGAGCGCATCATCTCAAGCGACAGCGCAATGGCGCGGCGCATATGGTCAGTTTTGGCGCTCAATTGCAGCGTTCCATCCCAGCGCGGACGCAGGATTGGCAGCTTTCTGCGGAATCGATGCCAGAAGCCGTCACGAGGGATGTCTCCACAATCTGCGCTGCATTGTTACGCTGGTGTGAAGCTTGCAGGATTTGTGCCGTCACTGCGACTGCAATCGCGGTCGGCAATTTGCTCGCAATCCCGGCAACACCGATTGGGCAGATCATCCGGCCAATCTCCGCCTCGCTCAGCCCAAGTCGCCGCAGCCTCGCAGTGAACCGGGCGCGCTTGGTGTCGGAGCCGATGAGGCCGATGCCCAGGAAATCATCACGTTTCAGGCAGGACGCGACTATTTCGAAGTCAATCTGGTGGTCATGGGTCATTACCAGCACGAAACTGCCGCGCGGCAGGGCAGCGACCTCAGATTGCGGTGCGCTGGCCACAATGGCGCGCACATTGTCGGGCAGCTTATCAGGGAAAGCATCCGCCCGGTTGTCGATCCACCGCACGGCGCAGGGCAGATCGGCCAGCAGCTTCACCAAGGCGCGCCCGACATGGCCCGCACCGAAGATGCAGACATGGAATTGCGCCGGGCGGATCGGTTCGAACAGCACCGAAACATGCCCGCCGCAGCACTGGCCCAGCGCCGGGCCGAGCGGAAAATCCTTCTGCTCCGGCTCGCTGCTGCCATCGCTGAGCAGAGAGCGCGCGAGGTTGATGCACTGAAATTCCAGCGCGCCGCCGCCGATTGTGCCCGCCAGCGCATCGCGGCTGACCACCATTTTGCAGCCCGCCTCCCGCGGGGCCGAGCCGCGCACGCTGAGCAGTGTAATCAACACGCCCGGCTCGCCCGCGCGTTCCAATTCGACCAGCGATTGCAGCCACGCCGCCATTAGGGCACGGCCCCACTGGCAACTTTCGCGCGGAGTTCTTCCACCGCCATCAACACACGCTCCGGCGTGGCCGGCGCATCAAAGCGTGGCAACGACCCGTCAGGCGACGAAGCCGCCACCGCGTCGCGCAGCGCGTGCAACGCCGCGATGCCCAGCATCAGCGGCGGCTCCCCCGCTGCCCGCGAACGATAAATCGTCTCCTCGGCGTTCTCGCCACGTTGATACAGCGCGCAATGGAATTCCGCCGGAATGTCACCGCAACCGGGGATTTTGTAGGTGGAGGGCGCATGGGTGCGCAGCTTGCCCGACTGATCCCACCACAATTCCTCTGTGGTGAGCCAGCCAGCACCTTGCACAAACCCGCCCTCAATCTGGCCGCGATCAATCGCCGGATTCAGCGACTTGCCGCAATCATGCAGAATATCAATCCGCCGCATGCGATATTCGCCGGTGAGGGTGTCGATCTCACTCTCCACCACCGCCGCTCCGCAGGCGAAATAGAAGAACGGCCGCCCCTTCAGCGTCTTCGCGTCGTAATGGATTTTCGGCGTGGAGTAATACCCAGTGCTCGACAGACTCACCCGCGCGCGATGCGTTGCTTTGGCCAGTTCGGCAAAGCTGATTGCCTTGCCGCCGCCAGACACCAAGCCACCCGCAAACACCATTTCATCCGGCGCACAGCCCAACAGGCCCGCCGCCACACTCGCCATCCGCGTCTTGATCGTATTCGCCGCGACCCGCGCCGCCATGCCGTTCAAATCCGAACCAGACGAGGCGGCGGTGGGCGAGGTGTTCGGCACTTTGTCCGTCGTGGTGGCGGTGATTTTCACCTTCGCGAGCGGGATGCCGAACTCGCTTGCCACCACCTGCGCCACCTTGGTGTAAAGCCCTTGGCCCATCTCGGTGCCGCCATGATTAACCGACGCCGAGCCATCGGTATAAACATGCACCAGCGCGCCGGCTTGGTTCATCATCGTCAGCGTGAACGAGATCCCGAACTTCACCGGCACCAGGGCGATGCCGCGCTTGATCCAGGCGCTTTCCGCATTGAACGCCGCAATCTCACCCCGCCGCGCCACATAGCCAGATGTCCGCGCCAACTCCTCGACAAGATCGGGGATCACGAAATCCTCGATCAGCATGTCATACGGCGTGAGATTGCGCTCCTCCACGCCATAGAAATTGGCGCGCCTTACATCGAGCGGGTCGATCTTGAGATAGCGCGCAATCTCATCGATCACATGCTCAATCCCCACCATCCCCTGCGGTCCACCAAAGCCACGAAACGCGGTGTTGGACACGGTGTTGGTTTTGCAGCGATGCGAGACAATCCGCACATGCTCCAGAAAATACGCATTATCGGCATGAAACACCGCCCGATCCGCAATCGCAGCGGAGAGATCGGGCGAAAAACCGCAATGCGCGGCCTGCATGAACGCGATACCCTGGATGCGCCCGGTATCGTTGAACCCCACATCGTAATCGACGCGAAAGCCGTGGCGCTTGCCGGTGAGAACCATATCGTCATCACGATCCGGCCGACACTTCACCGGACGCCCAGATTTCTGCGCCAGCAACGCCGCCGCCACCGCGAACAGCGACGCCTGCGATTCCTTGCCACCAAACGCCCCGCCCATCCGCCGCGTTTGCGTCACCACCTGATTGTCCGACAGCGCCAACGCCCGCGCCACGAGATGCTGCACCTCGGTTGGATGCTGGGTCGAGGAGTGCACAAGCATGTCACCATCCTCGCCGGGAATCGCCATCGCAATCTGGCCTTCGAGGTAGAAATGCTCCTGTCCGCCCATATCAACCCGGCCCTTGAGGCGGTGCGGGGCAGCTTCAATGGCGGTATCCGGCTCGCCGCGCTGCATGGTGTTTGACGGCAGCACAAAAGTGCCAGCCGCCAACGCTTCATCAACCGTTAGAATCGCTGGGAGGATTTCGTATTCAATCTTCGCCGCTGCCGCGGCCGCCCGTGCCTGCTCGCGGGTTTCAGCCGCAATACCAAATACGGATTGGCCGCAATACTCCACCACCCCATCAGCGAACACCGGATCGCCCATCATCGCGGGACCCACGTCATTCACCCCCGGCACGTCCTTCGCCGCCATCACCGCCACAACGCCGGGCATTTTGGCGACGTCTGACAAATCCATGCTGATAATGCGGGCGTGCGCATGCGGCGAGAGCGCCAGATAGGCATGCAAAATGTCACGCGGCTCGGGCAGATCGTCGATGTAATGCGCGGCACCGCTCACATGCTTGGCAGCGGAGTCATGCGCAACCCCGGCGCCAACTCCGTTCAGCAGCAGCGTTCCGGCGGGGGGAATGGCGTTCATGCTGGGATATCCAGTCTGATACGCGGAGTGTCCGCTGTGGTTTCAACAAAGAGCTTGCGCAGCAAATTGCGCGCAACGGTGGCGCGGTAGATGGCCGAGGCGCGCATGTCGGTCAGCGGCGTGAAATCGCTGTCCAACGCCTTCATCGCGGCAAGCAGCGTGTTTTCATTCCACGGCTTGCCAAGCATCGCCGCTTCCGCCTGCTTCGACATTGCGGGGGTTGCCGCCATACCGCCCCAACCGCTGCGGATGGCACTCACCACGCCGTGGCTGAGCGTGATCAGAAACGCGGCGCACACGGCGGAGATATCCTGATCAAACCGCTTGGAGATTTTGTAACAGCGGAACACCGCATCCGGCGCGGGCAATGGCACATCAATCCGCTCCACAAACTCACCCGGTTGCAATGCGGTTTTGCGATAGCCGAGGAAGAAATCCTCCAGCTTCATCCTGCGCTGCTCGCTCCCTTTGCGCAGCACCAGCACCGCGCCAATCGCGATCAACGCAGGCGGGGAATCCCCAATCGGCGAGCCGTTGGCGATATTGCCGCCAATCGTGCCACGGTTGCGGATTTGCTTCGAGCCGATGCGGCGGATCAGCAATCCCAGATCAGGGTAATGCGCCGACAGTACCGCCATCGCGTCCTCATACGTCGCCATCGCGCCGATGCGGATAAAGCCGTCCGCCTCCACAATCCCGCGCATATCGAACACCGCATCGAGCGCCACCACAGTACCAAGATCGCGATGCAGTTTCGTCACCCAAAGCCCCACATCAGTGGTGCCAGCAGCGATGGTGGCGCTGGGATGGGCGAGCAGCGTGTCAGCCAATTCCGCCACCGAGCGCGGCGCAAAATACGCGTTGTCGATGGCAAGCATCGCCGCTGTGTCGAGTGCTCCAAAATCCGGCACGGCGAAACCTGCACCGGGCTTAAGCGACAAAGCCGCATCGACAATCGGGCGATAGCCGGTGCAGCGGCACAGATTGCCCGCCAACTCATCATTCACCTCAGCGCGCGTGGGGCTGGGGTTGTTCTGATGCAACGCGGCCAACGACATCACAAAACCAGGCGTGCAGAACCCGCATTGCGAGGCGTGATTGTCCACCATCGCCTGCTGTACCGGATGCAGCGCGCCGTCCGCCGATTGCAAATGCTCCACCGTGATCAGTTGCTTGCCGTCCAACGCCGGGACGAACATGATGCAGGTGTTAACCGCTTTATAAGCCACACCCGCCGCCCCTGGCGCAGCGACGATGCAGGTACACGCCCCGCAATCCCCCTCGGCGCAGCCTTCCTTGGTGCCGGTCAGCCCATTGGCGCGGAGATATTCCAGAACGGTGGTTGTGGGGGCAACATCCCTGATTCCATGGGGCTTATCACCAAGTATAAAACGTATTTCATCACGCACCGGCAAACACTCCGGTCTTGAATGTTCAGAGAAGCTTAGCGTTCTCCGGTTGACGCGTGGTGTCAATCACAATTCTGGGGCAGATTACTCATCATTTTCAACGGACAACTCGGTCTGCGCAAAAACTGAACTGAAACTGCATCGATATCGAGCAAAATAATCCAATACGCGCTATGAGCCACGATAAGTCGTATAGCCGAACGGCGAGATCAGCAGCGGGATGTGGTAATGCCCGTTGGCGTGTGCCACGCGAAAACGGATCGGGACGAGGTCATAGAACCCAACCTCCGCCGCATCGCCACGCCACGCCGCCACGTCAAACACCACCTCGTAAACCCCCACACACAGCGCCCCATCGGTGAGCATCGGCGCGGCACAGCGGCCATCTTCATTGGTGTGGCCACTCGCCAGCGCCTCGCGGGCCTCACCGCTGATGCGGAACAGCGTGTAGCCAAGACAGGCCGCAGGTTTGCCGGTTGCGGTGTCCAGCGCGTGCAAAGTAAGGCCCGATCGCGAGGGGTCAGACGCCATTCTTGAACATATCCTCAAGCCGGAACCACGCAATTTTCGCTACTTCGGCCAACGCCGCTTTGCGCTCTTGCTCGGCAGAATGCGTCACCCGCTGCTGCATCGCCAGCAAGATCGCGCCGCGGTCGCGCTGGCCACGCACGGCGATGATGAAGGGAAAGCCAAACCGGCTGCGATAGGTCGCATTCAGCGCATCAAACACCGCCGCCTCGCTCGCCGCCAAACTATCCAGCCCCTTGCCGCCCTGCTCTGACGCCGAGGCCGCCGTCAATGGCCCGCGCCGCGCCAGTTCGGGATGCGCGCAGAGCAGTGCGAGCTGCTGCTCAGACGACGCGGTTTCCACCACCGCCACCATAGCCGTGTGCAAACTGTCGAGCGAGCCGAACGGACGCCCTTCCGCCGCCTCGCGCGCCACCCAAGGCGAGTGCTCAAACACACTCCCCAACAGATTGGTGAACGCATCGCAGGGAAGGTGGTTGAGTTCCGCCAGATCGATTGACATGTCAGTCCAACTTGGCCCCACCATTGATCCAAGCGGCAATCTTGGCGCGCTCCTCATCGGTGATCTCGGTGATGTTGCCCAGCGGCATCACCCGCGTCACCACCGCTTGCACCATAATCAATGGCGCTTGGCGCTTGATCATCTGCGGGGTGTCAAACATCACGCCCTTGGGGGCGGCATCCAACCCCTCAAAAGTCGGCTTGGCCGCGTGGCAGGTGTGGCAGCGTTGCTCGAAAATCGGTGCCACTTCAGCGAACGTCACGTTGCCCACATTGGCCACGCCCGGCGCGCCAACTTGGGTGAGGATCATCGCGCCGAAGAACGGCACGGCGGCGGCAGGCCACAGCTTCCAATCTGGCTTGGCGCCGCTATGCATCGTGTTGAACCAGTGCCGCACCAAGAAAGTGGCGATGAAAATGCCCGCCAGGACCAGCCAGCTATATTTGTTGGCATAGGTGAACGCATAATGGCTGCTCAGCATGGTGAACAGCACCGGCAGCGTGGTGTAGTTATTGTGCACCGAACGCTGCTTGGCCTGCGCCCCCCAGATCGGATTCGGTTCCTCGCCTTTGAGCAGACACGCCACCGTTTTGCGCTGATTGGGGATGATGATCATCGCCACATTCGCCGCCATGATGGTGCCAACCAACGCGCCCACCTGAATGAACGCGCCCTGGCCGCTGAACACATGGGTGTAGCCATACGTGGCGGCCACCAGCAGCACGAAGCCGGACAGCGCCAAGCGCGAGGTGGTCAGTCCGAACCACGAGCGGCACAGCGTGTCATACACCACCCACCCAAGCACCAACGAGCCGCCGGCAATTGCCACTGCCACGCCCGGCGTGAGCGTCATTACCGTGGGGTCAATCAGATAGAGCGAGGCGTTGAAGTAATAAATCAGGATCAGCAGCGCCAAGCCGAACACCCAGGTGGCATACGCTTCCCACTTAAACCAGGTGAGATGCTCAGGCAGAAAGTCGGGTGCAACCGAGAATTTCTGAATGTTGTAAAACCCGCCGCCATGCACCTGCCACGCCTCACCCTTCACCTTCGGATCAAGTCGCGGATTGCTTTGCAGGCCTGCATCAAGCGCGATGAAGTAGAATGACGACCCGATCCAGCAGATGCCGCAAATCACATGGGTCCAGCGAATCAACAAGCTCGCCCATTCTAGCAGCATATCAATCATGTGTCGGTCCCTGGTTCAAAATAGGAGTTTGTTGATAGCGCGACTTGAGGTGCAGAGAAATGCAAAAGCCATACCGATAAGGTGGCGTCATTACGCTCACAATCGCCAGCGCATAGGTGTTGCTGAATCGTCACGCTTCTGCGGCTGATTGTGACGCTTATGCGGCACTGTCATCAAACTGGCACATCGCTTGCTGCAACGAACTCTGTCCGGCTCCGTTTTGGCGTCGATAACCTCAAGGGAATCCTTGCCGATGAAGAAAGCTCTCCGCTCACTCACCGCCGCCGCCGCGGTTACACTGGCATTGGCCAGCCCGGCATCGGCTGAAATTTTCTTTCAGGATACTTATCTGAGCGTGCGCAATGTTTGGGGCGACAAGCAGCCCGGCTATCACGGCGAAGTCGATATGCAAGCGGCCAATCTGACATATGCCAATGCGTGGACGTATGGCTCCAATCTTATCAGCATTGATTTTGAACAATTCGGCGCTGGTGATCGGGCAACCAGCATCGGCAACACCTTCCTGACGCCCAAAAGCGGCTACCGCTCCACCTCGAAGTCTGCAGAGGTATATTCGGTTTGGCGGACCACGTTGAGCGGCAACGCAATCAGCGGTACGAAGAATTTCGCATTTGGCCCGATCTCGGACCTGGGCTTAACCTTAGGCTTCGACTGGGCGAACCAGAACGATACAAATGGGATTTATAAGCGTTTTCTGGTGGCCGGTCCGACCTTCTCGGTCGCGCTTCCGAAGGGCTTCTGGAACATCAGTCTCTTCATCTCAAAGGAGATGACGTCCAGTGCCTTCGGCAAGAACAACAGCGTAACCTATAAGCCGGCACCGATGTTATCGACCGCTTGGATGTATCCGTTCTCAGTCGGCAAGGTTGATCTGACATTTCAAGGCCTCGTGAACCTGGTTGGCTCAAAGGGCAAGGGTAACCCATCCGGCTCCACCGGCGGCGAGGAATTCATGGCCCATCCGAAGTTGATGGTAGATGCAGGCAAGCTGGTTGGCCTCAAGCCGGGCCAGTTCGACGCCGGTGTTGGCTATGAATATTGGTACAACAAGTTCGGCGTCACCCACCAAACCGGCCAGGGCGG